>NZ_JBEPEL010000001.1:165932-322462 GCF_040300825.1 Streptomyces sp. NPDC000229 | reverse complement strand
GCTCGGACTGGACATCGTGCGCCGGGTCGCCGAGTCGACCGGCGGGGACGTACGGATCGGGCACTCGGTCCTCGGCGGTACGGAGGTCCGGCCCGCGCGACGGCGCCGGGCGCGGGCGCCGGCGCACCGCCGCCCGTGAGGTTGCCGGGTACGAACAGGGCGGCCGCGCCGGCCAGCACCGCGCCCGCGCCCACACCCAGGACGATCTGTGGGACCCGTTCCGTCTTCATGCCGTCACTGTGCGACAAACGGTGCGTCAATACGACGAGCCACCCGGCGTACCCCGAGTCCGTCCCCCGACGGGTTCACACCGATGGCCCCGGATGCCAGGCTGGGATCATGGACGACCTGCTGACCCGTCTCCGGGCCGGCCTCCCCGCGGAGGCCCTGCTGACCGATCCGGACGTCACCACCTCCTACGCCCGGGACATGGCGAGCTTCTGCGACGCCGGATCGCCCGCCGTGGTCGTCCTGCCGAGCACCGTCGAGCAGGTCCAGCACATCATGCGCACGGCGACCGAGCTGCGCGTCCCGGTCGTCCCGCAGGGCGCCCGCACGGGCCTGTCGGGCGCGGCGAACGCGTCCGACGGCTGCATCGTGCTGTCCCTGACCAAGATGGACCGGATCCTGGAGATCAATCCGGTCGACCGGATCGCGGTCGTCGAGCCGGGGGTCGTCAACGCCGTCCTGTCCCGCGCGGTCGGCGAGCAGGGCCTGTACTACCCGCCGGACCCGTCCAGCTGGGAGATGTGCACCATCGGCGGCAACATCGGCACCGCGTCCGGCGGTCTGTGCTGCGTCAAGTACGGAGTGACGGCCGAGTACGTCCTCGGGCTCGACGTCGTCCTCGCCGACGGCCGCCTGCTGTCCACCGGCCGCCGCACCGCCAAGGGCGTCGCCGGGTACGACCTGACCCGGCTGTTCGTCGGCTCCGAGGGCACGCTCGGCGTCGTCGTACGGGCCGTCCTGGCATTGCGCCCGCAGCCGCCGCAACAGCTGGTGCTGGCGGCGGAGTTCCCGTCGGCGGCGGCCGCGTGCGACGCCGTGTGCGCGGTCATGGAGCGCGGCCACACGCCGTCCCTCCTGGAACTCATGGACCGTACGACCGTACGGGCGGTCAACCGGCTCGGCCGGATGGGTCTGCCCGAGTCCACCGAGGCCCTGCTGCTCGCCGCGTTCGACACTCCCGACCCCGCCGCCGACCTGGCCGTGGTCAGTGAGCTGTGCACGGCCGCCGGGGCCACGCAGGTCGTGCCGGCCGAGGACGCGGCCGAGTCGGAGATGCTGCTGAAGGCCCGCCGGATGTCGCTGACCGCCCTGGAGGCCGTCAAGTCCGCGACGATGATCGACGACGTGTGCGTACCGCGCTCGCGGCTCGCCGCGATGATCGACGGCACGGCCGCCATCGCGGCGAAGTACGACCTGACCATCGGTGTCTGCGCGCACGCGGGCGACGGCAACACCCACCCCGTCGTCTGCTTCGACCACACCGACCCCGACGAGTCGCGGCGCGCCCGTGAGTCGTTCGACGAGATCATGGCGCTCGGGCTGGAGCTCGGCGGCACCATCACGGGCGAACACGGCGTCGGTGTACTGAAGAAGGAATGGCTGGCCCGAGAACTGGGCCCGGTCGGCGTGGAGTTGCAGCGCGGCATCAAGCGGACCTTCGACCCGCTGGGCATCCTCAACCCGGGCAAGCTCTTCTGAGGCTTCCGTCCTAGGCCCCATGTCCGATGGTCCTTCGTCCGGCGCTCCGCATAGCGTGAAGGGACCGATGAAAGGAGGAGCCGTGTCCGCACGCCTTGACCACACCATCGTCCGCAGCCGCGACCGCTTCGCCGCCGCCCGTTTCCTCACGGAGCTGATCGACGCGCCCGAGCCGAAGCCCTTCGGCCCGTTCGCGAGCGTGCCGCTGGAAGGCGGCGTCACCCTCGACTACCTCGACGACGACGCGCCCCGGATCGTCCCGCAGCACCTCGCCTTCCTCGTCTCGGAGGACGAGTTCGACGAGATCTTCGGCCGGATCCAGGAGCGCGAACTGCCGTACTGGGCCGATCCGCACCACCAGGAGCCGCAGCGGATCAACCACCACTACGGTGGCCGCGGCGTGTACATCGACGACCCCGACGGCCACTCGATCGAATTCATCACGCACACGTACGTGACCGACTGACGCGGTCCGCACGGTCACGCGAGCAGCTCGGCCAGCCCGTCGTCCAGGCCGAGCTGCTGCGACTCCGAGCCGGGCGGCACCACGCGCAGCGCCCGCTCCAGCCACGCGGACACCTGCGCGGCGGGGACCTCCAGCAGCGCCTCGCCGTCGGGCGAGGACAGCGCCATCAGCACGACGGGCTTCCCGTCGAGCGTGGTGGGCCAGATCCGCACGTCGCCGTGGCCGCACGGCCGGAAGACGCCCTCGATCAGCAGCTCGCGGGCGAAGGTCCAGTGCACCGGGTGGTCGGAGCCGACGTGGAAGGTGATGTGCACGGCGTAGGGGTCGTCCGTGCGGTAGATCAGCCGGGCGGGGACGGGGACGCTGCGCTCGGGCGACAGCACCAGGGCGAGCTCCAGTTCGCGTTCGACGACGGTGTGCTGCATGGGACGGTTCCCTTCTCTCCGGTACGGGCCCTTCAGCGGGCCGTACGGATGAGAGGCGCTTTCCCGGCCGTCATTACGCGGCTTTCGAAGACGGGTTTCTCTTACTTTCCGTAACACAGGTGTGACCGGTTCGTGGTCGTTGTGGACGGACCGGTCCGGGGGTGCTCGCGGGTCTGGTAGATGTGGTGCCTTGAATTGAGGCCTCGAGGAGATACGGGACCACGGTGATGAGCGCCCCAACCCCGGCAACCGGCGACGGCAGCCCCACGCCTGGCTACTACCCCGATCCGTCCATCCCGGGATATATCCGGTTCTGGAACGGTGCCGCCTGGGTGCCGGGTACCAGCCGCCCCGCGCCCAAGGACGGTGAGGTGACGCCGCCGGCCCCGGCCGCGTCGGCCCCCGCCCCGGCGCCGACGCCTTCGGTGGAGGAGACCGGGCCGGTCTTCTTCGACGAGGAGGAGGCGACCGCCGAGAGCCGGCCGGAACCGGAGCCCGCATCCGTGTGGCAGGCGGACGCCTCGCGCCAGGCCGGCTTCGGCGGCGACCGCGACCGCCGGATCTCCTGGGGAGCCGAGGCCGGTCAGGACCCGCGGCGCCCGGCCACCGCCGCCCCCGACCCGACGGGCGGCGCGCTGCCCGGCGTACGGAACGTGGAGCCGGCGAAGGCAGCCGCCCCGGAGGGCACGGTCACCATCCGTGCGGTCAAGCCGCAGTCGCAGCAGCCGGAGCAAGCGCAGCAGCCGCGGCCCGAGCAGCCCGCCGACGGCACGATGACCATCCGCGCCCTGAACCCGGACGCCCCGCGCACCCCCCAGGTCCCGGCCCAGCCGCAGCAGTCCCAGCCGGCCGCCCCGGCAGCCGCCCCGCAGCCGCTGCCCGCGACCGCCGCGGCCACCCCGGCGCCCGCTGCCGCCGCGGCTCCGGCAACCGCCCCCGCGCCCCCCGCTCCCACGCCCGTCACCCACGGCCCCGGCGGCGGCTCCGCGTCCTGGGCCCAGCAGGTGCACCAGCTGGCCCGGCCCGCCCAGCCGGAGGCCCACGCCCCGGCCCGTCCGCAGGACCCGTCCCAGCAGCCCGTCCTGCCGTGGAAGCCCCCGGTCAACGACCCGTTCCTGGCGGCCGCCCAGGCCCAGGCCGCCGCCCGCCCGGCCGGTCTCGGCAAACGGCTGGTGGCCCGGCTGATCGACACCCTGGTCCTCGGGGCGGCCGTCGCCGCCGTCGCCGTACCGTTCGTCTCCAAGGCGCTCGACCACATCGACGGCAAGATCCAGCAGGCCAAGCAGTCCGGTGAGACGGTCACGGTCTGGCTCCTGGACGGCACCACCTCGACGTACTTCGGTATCGCGCTCGCCGCCCTGCTGGTGCTGGGCGTGCTGTACGAGGCGCTGCCGACCGCCAAGTGGGGCCGGACGCTCGGCAAGAAGCTGATGGGCCTGGAGGTGCGGGACATCGAGTCCCATGAACCCCCGCCGTTCGGCGCGGCGCTGCGCCGCTGGCTGGTCTACGGGGTGCTGGGCATCCTGGTGATCGGCGTCGTCAACGTCCTGTGGGCCCTGGTCGACCGCCCGTGGCGCCAGTGCTGGCACGACAAGGCCGCCCACACCTTCGTGGCCGGGACGTAGGGGGTAGCCCGAACGGCCGGTGATCGTTTGCGGGGGCTCGCCGGCCGGGATGCACTGCCCCCATGAGCAACGAACCGCCGACGCCCGGTCAGCAGCCTCCCGAGGACGACCCGTTCCGCAAGAAGCCGCAGGACGAGGGCTCCCAGCCACCCCCCGCGCCGCCGCCTCCCCCGTCGGGCGGCGGCCCGTACGGGGGACAGGGACCGTACGGCGGCGGCGGACCGTACGAGGGCGGCCCCGGCGGACCGTACGGCGGCGGCCCCGGCGGACCGTACGGCGGCGGCCCCGGGGGCCCCTACGGCGGTGGGCCCTACGGCTACGGCGGTGCCGATCCGCTGGCGGGGATGCCGCCGCTCGCCGACTCGGGCAAGCGCGTCCTGGCCCGGCTCATCGACTGGGTCATCATCGTCGTGCCGCTGGCCCTCATCGGTATTCCGTTCGACATCTACACCAGGGTGTCCGACGACTCCGACCTGTCGGAGGTGTGGCAGAACACCAACGACGGCGGGCAGTGGGTCTTCCAGCTCATCGCGATCGTGGCGTACATCGCCTACGACACCCTCATGACGACGAAGAGGAACGGGCAGACGATCGGCAAGCGGCTGATGGGCATGCGGGTCGCGATGCTCAACGACGGCAGCGTGCCGAACACGAACGCCGCGCTCACCCGGGCCGTCGTGCTCTGGCTGCCCCAGCTGGTGTGCTGCCCATGTCTGTGGCCGTTGCTGCTGCTGATCCTCATCCTGGTCGACAAGCCGTACAAGCAGGGCCTGCACGACAAGGCGGCCAAGACCGTCGTCGTGTCAACGACGCAGTGAGTGCTCCCTGCGCTCCGCCGGGACGGCCGGGCGCGCGTCCTGGTACGCCGCACGGCGTGCGGCCGGCACCGGCAGGGTCGTCGCGACCAGCAGGCCGAGCGCGAGGGCGGCGACCCCGATCAGCGCGACACCCAGTCCGGTGGTGGTGCGGGACAGCAGCAGCATGGCAACGGTCGCGAAGACGACGGTGGCCGAACCGTAGGCGAGCTGTGCGGCGGTCGGACGCGGCATGGCGGGTTCCGTCCTCGAAGCTGGAGCACCGGATGGGGATCACGAAACTCGGTCGCACTGACTTTTGACTCTACGACGGTGGATGCCCGAGAGGAACCGGTAGTAAGCGTGACCTAACCCACGGTACCGGTGCATGGGGGGCGCACAGCATCACGGCCTATGCCATATGGCCTGAAGTCGGCGCCCGTTGACGCGATCCGCAGGGGAGGACCGTTTCACGTGACGTACATCAGAGGCGTGTTGAGCGCCGTCGCCGTCCTGGCCGTCCTGGTGGGGACGACAGCCGTCACTCCCGCCACCACCGCCCCCGTCCACGACGACGCCGCGCACGGCACGGCCGAGGGGAAGCACGACGGGCACGTCATCGACGGGCCCTTCAGCGCCCGGCAGCGGCAGCAGCGCCAGGTGGCGCTGGAGCAGCTGCTGAGCGGGCGGGCGAAGGTGGAGCGGCGCGGCGGCTCCAAGGTGGTGAAGCTGGGGGACCGCAAGTACGTCGAGCTGGGCCGGGAGCGGACGGACAAGATCTTCACGACCCTGGTCGAGTTCGGGGACGAGGTCGACGACACCACGATGTACGACCCGGACGGGCCGGGCGGCCCGAAGCCGTCCGTCGTCAAGTACGGCGGTACGCCGGGCCCGCTGCACAACCGGATCCCGGAGCCGGACCGTACGAAGGACAACTCCACCGACTGGCGCGCGGACTACGACCGTGAGCACTACCGGCGGCTGTACTTCGGCGAGGGCGACGGGGTGGAGTCGCTGAAGACGTACTACGAGAAGACCTCTTCCGGCCGGTACTCGGTGGAGGGGGAGGTCTCGGACTGGGTGAAGGTCGACTCCAACGAGGCGCGGTACGGCTCGAACTACTGCGGCGGCAACAACTGCCCCAACGTGGAGGACCTGGTCTCCGACGGGGTGGCCGCCTGGGTCGCCGACCAGAAGGCCCGGGGCCTGACGGACGCGCAGCTCAGGGCGCAGGTGGCCCGGTTCGACGAGTGGGACCGTACGGACCACGACGGCGACGGCGACTTCGAGGAGCCCGACGGCTACATCGACCACTTCCAGATCGTGCACGCGGGGGAGGACGGCTCGGCGGGTGGCGGTGCGCAGGGGCCCGACGCGCTGTGGGCGCACCGCGGGTACGCGTACAGCAGGGACGACGGCGACACCGGTCCCGCGGGGTTCAGGGCGGGGGGCGTGGCCATCGGCGACACCGGTGTCTGGGTGGGCGACTACACGATGCAGCCGGAGAACGGCGGGCTGGGCGTCTTCGCCCACGAGTACGCCCACGATCTGGGCCTGCCGGACCTGTACGACACCAACAACGTGGCGGGGGTGGAGAACTCGGTCGGTTTCTGGTCGCTGATGTCGTCGGGTTCGTGGCTCGGCACCGGCAAGGAGGCGATCGGTGACCTGCCGGGGGACATGACGGCCTGGGACAAGCTCCAGCTGGGCTGGCTCAATTACGAGCGGGCCGAGGCGGCGACCGCGTCGACGCACAGGCTGGGCGTCTCCGCGTACAACACCGATCTGCCGCAGGCGCTGGTCGTCGAGTTGCCGGAGAAGACGGTGACCACCCCGGTGGTGAAGCCGGCCGGTGGGGCGGGGCAGTGGTGGAGCGACCACGGCGACGGTCTGTCGCACACACTGGCCAGGACGGTCGACCTGACCGGCCGGTCCTCCGCGTCGCTGCGGCTCGACGGCTGGTGGGACGTCGAGAAGGACTACGACTACCTGTACACGCAGGTCTCCACGGACGGCGGGGAGAGCTGGAAGGCGGTCGACGGCACGGCCGACGGTGAGGCGATCACCCGGGACGGCGGCGACAAGCCGGCCCTGACGGGCGTCTCGGAGACGTACCGGAAGCTGGTCTACCCGCTGGACGCGTACGCCGGGAAGCGGATCGTCATCCGCTTCCGCTACAAGACGGACGGCGGTGTGTCCGGCAAGGGGTTCGCGGCGGACAACATCACCGTGCGGGCCGACGGCGTCACGCTGTTCACGGACGACGCCGAGGGGGACGGCGGCGGGTGGACGGCGCGTGGGTTCGCGCGCGTGGGGGAGTCGGTCACCGGCGACTATCCGCAGTACTACCTCGCGGAGAACCGGCAGTACGTGTCGTACGACAGGACGCTGGAGACCGGCCCGTACCACTTCGGCTTCCCCAAGCCCCGGGACAGCTGGGTCGAGCACTACGCCTACCGGCCGGGCGTGATGATCTGGCAGTGGGACACCTCGCAGCGCGACAACAACGTCACCGACCATCCGGGGGAGGGGCTGCTGCTGCCGGTGGACGCCCACCCGGCGCCGATGACCTGGGCGGACGGCACACTGATGTCGAACAAGATCACCCCGTACGACGCGGCGTTCAGCCGCTCTCCGACGCCCGGCTTCACCCTGCACAAGCGGGGTGTCTCCCACTACATCAAGCCACATGCGGGCAATCCGGTCTTCGATGACCACAAGGGTGTGTACTGGTACGCCGCCCACCAGTTCGGCGGTGTGCGGACCACGGACACCAACACCCGGATCACCGTGGCCGGTCAGCCGCCCGACGGCTCGTCGGTCACCGTGGAAGTGGGCCCTTCGGTCGGGTGACCAGGCCGCTTCCCTTGTTCGCAATGCGGATCGGTCTGTTCACATAGAGCACTTGGCCTGTCCAAGTCAAGATCTGTCTTTTCGCGTCATTCTCCGGTCGAATGTCGTCACTTGTGGCGCGACACCGCACGCGGATAACACATCGACCCCCCATCCGCGGTTCGCGGGCGCGGGGAGGACAAGATCAAGTGACCAGCAGACGACGGGCTTTCAGAGCCTCCGCGGTGATCGTGGCGCTGGCCGCCACCGCCGCGACGGCCTCGGCCTTCACGACGGCCCAGGCCGACAACCGCCCCACCAACGGCATCGAGCGCCATGATCCGGCGCCCGGCGCACACGACGCGGGGCACGGGGCCCCCGGGCACGACCACGCCGCCAAGGTCGACCACGACCTCGACGGCCCCTTCAGCAAGCAGCAGGCTCAAGCGCGCGAGGCGGCGCTGGAGCAGGTGCTGGCCGGCGACCTCAAGGTGGAGCGCAGGGGTGCCTCCAAGGTCGTCAGGCTCGACGACAAGAAGTACGTCGAGCTCGGCCGCGAGAAGACCGACAAGATCTTCACGATCCTGGTCGAGTTCGGCGACAAGGTCGACAACACCACGCTGATCGACCGCGCGGACGACGGCGACGACCACACGCTCAAGCCGAAGTTCGGCGGCACGCCCGGTCCGCTGCACAACCAGATAGCCGAGCCGGACCGTACGAAGGACAATTCGACGGCCTGGCAGAAGGACTACAACCAGCAGCACTTCCAGGACCTGTACTTCGGCACCGGCAAGGACAAGAAGACCGGTCAGCAGAAGCAGTCCCTGAAGACCTACTACGAGAAGACCTCCTCCGGCCGCTACTCGGTCGACGGCGCGGTCTCCGACTGGGTCAAGGTCGAGTACAACGAGGCCCGCTACGGCTCGAACTACTGCGGCAGCAGCAACTGCTCCAACGTGTGGGACGCCGTCCGCGACGGTGTGACCGCGTGGACCGCCCAGCAGAAGGCGGCGGGCAAGACCGACGCCGAGATCAAGGCGCAGCTGGCCCAGTACGACCAGTGGGACCGCTACGACTTCGACGCCGACGGCAACTTCAACGAGGCCGACGGCTACATCGACCACTTCCAGATCGTCCACGCCGGCGAGGACGAGTCCGCGGGCGGCGGCGCCCAGGGCGGCGACGCGCTGTGGGCCCACCGCTGGTACGCGTACGGCACCGACGCCGGCAAGACCGGTCCGGCGCAGAACAAGGCCGGCGGTACCCAGATCGGCGACACCGGCATCTGGGTCGGCGACTACACGATGCAGCCGGAGAACGGCGGCCTCGGTGTCTTCGCCCACGAGTACGGCCA
This sequence comes from Streptomyces sp. NPDC000229, assembly GCF_040300825.1. NCBI lineage: Bacteria > Bacillati > Actinomycetota > Actinomycetes > Kitasatosporales > Streptomycetaceae > Streptomyces > Streptomyces sp. NPDC000229. Next base: position 313,256 of record NZ_JBEPEL010000001.1, on the reverse strand, counting down.
CGACCTGGGCCTGCCGGACCTGTACGACACCTCCGGCAAGGCGGGCGCCGAGAACTCGACCGGCTTCTGGTCCCTGATGTCGTCCGGCTCCTGGCTCGGCACCGGCAAGAACGAGATCGGCGACCTGCCCGGCGACATGACCGCCTGGGACAAGCTCCAGCTCGGCTGGCTCAACTACGAGAAGGCCAAGGCGGCCACGGAGTCCAAGCACACGCTGGGCGTCGCGGAGTACAACACCAAGAACCCGCAGGCGCTGGTCGTCGAGCTGCCGAAGAAGAAGGTCACCACCCCTGTCGTGAAGCCCGCCGAGGGCTCCAAGCAGTGGTGGAGCGACATGGGCGACGACCTCAAGAACACCCTCACCCGCTCCGTCGACCTCACCGGCAAGACCAAGGCCGAGCTGACGCTCGACGGCTGGTGGGACATCGAGCAGGACTACGACTACCTCTACACCGAGGTGTCGACGGACGGCGGCAAGAGCTGGACGGCCCTGGCCGGCACCGCGAACGGCAAGGCCATCCCGGCCGACGCCAGCGGCGCCCCCTCGCTGACCGGTGTCTCCGGCGCCTGGCAGAAGCTGGCCTTCCCGCTCGATGCGTACGCGGGCAAGAAGTTCGACCTCCGCTTCCGCTACCAGACCGACGGCGGCGCGGGCGGCAAGGGCTTCACGGCCGACGCCATCACGCTCACGGCCGACGGCGCGGCGGTCCTGTCGGACAACGCCGAGGGTGACGACAACGGCTGGACGGCGAAGGGCTTCTCCCGGATCGGTGAGTCCTTCACCAACGAGTACGACCAGTACTACATCGCCGAGAACCGCCAGTACGTCTCGTACGACAAGACCCTGAAGGTCGGCCCGTACAACTTCGGCTTCGCGGCGCCGATGGACAGCTGGGTGGAGCACTACCCGTACCAGACCGGCCTGCTGGTCTGGCAGTGGGACACCTCCCAGAAGGACAACAACACCGCCGTCCACCCGGGCCAGGGTCTGATCCTGCCGATCGACGCGCACGCCACGCCCACGAAGTGGGCCGACGGCACGCTGATGCGCAACCGCATCCAGGCCTACGACTCGCCGTTCAGCCTCTACCGGACGAACGGCCTGACGCTGCACAAGGCGGGTGTCGAGGCCAAGGTCGCGTCGCAGCGGGGCGTCCCGGTGTTCGACGACCGCAAGGGCGTCTACTGGCACGAGTCGAACCCGCGCGCGGGCGTCAAGGTAACTGACACCAACACCAAGATCGCGATCGTCAAGCAGCCGAAGAACGGCCGGACGATCACGGTCCAGGTCGGCCCGTCGACGAAGTAATCTGCATCGTCGCAGGTCAAAGCATGATCGGCCGTCGCCCTCTAGCGGGCGGCGGCCGATTCTGTTTAGGTGCGTGGTGACCCATTCTTATTGACACACCATCTCACGGGGGAGTGGTCCAGCATGCCCGGTGGAGGTTTCACCAAGTTGCCCGGCGGCAAGGTCGTGGTCGCGCTCAGCCTGCCCAACCCGGTCGGCGACGGCTCCACGGTCCGCGTCCTCGTCCACGCCGCCAACCGCGCCCGCGCCCTGACCCGGCTGCGGAATCTTGGCCTCCGGGCGGTCTACCTGCGCGGCAACACCCACCCGCCCACCCCGGACGAGGTCACCGCGGTGCTCCACCACCCCGACGGCCTGCTCTGGCGCACGGTCCCGGAGGCCCACACCGAGCTCTGGCACCCGATCCGCGCGCTGCTGCCCCAGTCCCGCGCCTGGGGCGCCCCGAGGGCCTCCTAGCCGGCCGTGGGGGCTCCTGGCCGGTCCCGGGGGCGGGAGCTTCAGCCGGCCGGGGGCTTCAGACGACCGGCTTGCCGGTCAGCTCGACGCCCGCGGCGCGGAGCTCCTCCAGGGCCCGCTCGGTGGTCTCCTCCGCGACGCCGGCCGTCAGGTCCAGCAGCACCTGGGTGCGGAACCCCTCCCGGGCCGCGTCCAGGGCCGTGGCGCGCACGCAGTGGTCGGTGGCGATGCCCACCACGTCCACCTCCGTGACGTCGCGCTCCCGCAGCCAGTCGGCCAGCCGGACGTCGTTCTCGTCGGTCCCCTCGAAGCCGCTGTACGCCGCCGCGTACGCACCCTTGTCGAACACCGTGTCGATCGCACCCGACGCGACCGCCGGCGCGAAGTTCGGGTGGAAGCCCACCCCCTCCGTACCGGCCACACAGTGCCTCGGCCAGGAGTTCACATAGTCCGGCCGGTCGGAGAAGTGGTCGCCCGGGTCGACGTGGTGGTCACGGGTGGCCACCACATGCTGGTAGACGGCACCGGCCGCCTCACCGACCAGGTCCGTGATGGCGGCGGCGACGTCCGCGCCGCCCGCCACCGCGAGGCTGCCGCCCTCGCAGAAATCGTTCTGTACGTCGACGACGATCAGTGCGCGGTGCATGGCGGTTCCTTCGTGGGGGAGCGGTCGGTCGGATGTTCGGGCGTGCTTCCGGGGATGGGTTCGAGCCTAGAGACTTCCCCGGCCCGGCGGGAGGGGGCGTCTCCCCCGCCGGGTCCCGTCTCAGGCGTACTCCGTGGGGATGACGGCCTCGCCCCGCGACAGCTGGATCGCCGACATCGGCAGCCCCGCCAGCGCCGCCCTGTGCCGCTCACGCGCCGCGTCCAGCGGCTCACGCGCCACGACGTCGCCGCCCTTGACCAGCTCCACCAGCAGCTGCCGGTCCGCGAGCTCCACCGGAACCGGACCGGTGCCGACGACCTCCGCCTCGGCCACCCCGTCCGCGTCGACCCGCCGGGCCGCCCACTTGCGGCCGCCGACGGACATCTTGCCGCCCAGCGACTTCTTGGCCACCGACCGCAACGGCGCCTGTGGGTCGGCGGACTCGGCACGCGCGACGAGCTTGTAGACCATCGAGCAGGTCGGGTGGCCGCTGCCGGTCACCAGCTGCGTGCCGACGCCGTACGCGTCGACCGGCGCCGCCGCGAGCGACGCGATCGCGTACTCGTCCAGGTCCGACGTGACGACGATCCTGGTGTCGCGCGCCCCCAGCTCGTCCAGTTGCTGGCGCACCCGGTGCGCGACCAGGAGCAGGTCGCCGGAGTCGATGCGGACCGCGCCCAGCTCCGTACCGGCGACCTCCACGGCCGTGCGCACCGCCTCGGCCACGTCGTAGGTGTCGACGAGCAGCGTCGTACCGCGGCCCAGCGACTCCACCTGCGCGCGGAAGGCGTCCCTCTCGGTGTCGTGGAGCAGCGTGAAGGCGTGCGCGGACGTGCCGACCGTCGGGATGCCGTAGCGGAAGCCCGCGGCCAGGTCGGAGGTGGAGGAGAAGCCGCCCACGTACGCGGCCCGGGCGGCGGCGACCGCGGACAGCTCGTGGGTGCGCCGGGCACCCATCTCGATCAGGCGCCGGTCACCGGCCGCGGCGGACATCCGGGAGGCCGCGGCGGCGATCGCCGAGTCGTGGTTGAGGATCGACAGGATCACGGTCTCCAGCAGGACGCACTCGGCGAAGGAGCCCTCGACCCGGAGGATCGGCGAGCCGGGGAAGTACACCTCGCCCTCGGGATAGCCCCAGATGTCGCCGCTGAAGCGGTAGTCCGCGAGCCAGGCGAGCGTCGGCTCGTCCACGATGCCGCGCTCGCGCAGGAAGCCGAGGACGCCCGCGTCGAAGCGGAAGTTCTCCACGGCGTCCAGCACGCGGCCGGTGCCCGCCACGACGCCGTAGCGCCGCCCCTCGGGCAGCCGCCGGGTGAACACCTCGAAGACCGACCGCCGGTCGGCCGTTCCGCCCCGCAGGGCCGCCTGGAGCATGGTCAGCTCGTACTGGTCGGTGAAGAGTGCGGTAGACGGCACGTCCACCGGCAGCCCAAGATCCGCAGCATTCATAGGACGATGCTACCCCGAATACTCGTCAGAGTGACGATTTCTCGGCCGGTATCGCACGAGCCCCGTTTGTGCGACCCCCCACCCCCAGTGGCAGCATGGGCTAGGTGAGTGTTGCTCCCGCAGAGATCGAACGCACCGAAGCGGCCGAAGAGGGTTTCGCCGTCACCGAACCCGACGTGCCCTGGGTGACGATCGTCCACAACGATCCGGTCAACCTCATGAGCTACGTCACCTACGTCTTCCAGGCGTACTTCGGCTATTCCAAGGACAAGGCGCACAAGCTGATGCTGGACGTGCACCACAAGGGCCGGGCCGTCGTCTCCAGCGGCACCCGCGAGGAGATGGAACGGGACGTGCAGGCGATGCACGGCTACGGGCTGTGGGCGACCCTCTCCCAGGACCGCGGCTGATGAGCGGGCACTTCGAGGCGCTGCCGGGCGGCGGCGCGGCCGTCCCGCTCGACGAGGTCGAGATCTCCATCCTCCGTTCCCTGGCCGTCCAGCTCCTGGAGCTGATCGGGCCCGGTGAGGTGCCGCCCAAGGGCGAGGACCCGTTGGCCGAGCTGTTCCGCGAGGGGCCCAGCGAGCCGCCGGCCGACCCGGCGCTGGCCCGCCTCTTCCCCAACGCGTACGAGGACGGCGACGAGGAGCTGCGGGCCGCGTCCGCCGAGTTCCGCCGCTACACCGAGAACGACCTGCGCGCCCGCAAGCGCGACGACGCCCTCACCGTCGTACGGAGCCTGGACACCCTCGACATGGCGGGTGGGGGCGGTGCGGTCCTGAAGCTGACGGCCGACGAGGCCCGCCACTGGCTCGGCGCGCTCAACGATCTGCGCCTGACCATCGGCACCCGGCTGGAGGTCAGGGACGACGACGAGAACGAGGCGCTGTACCGGCTCCCGGACTCCGACCCGCGCAAGCCGATGGTGATGGCGTACCTCTGGCTGGGCGCCCTCCAGGAGACGCTCGTCGAGACCCTCATGTGACCTTCGTTCGCTCAGCGGACGCTCAAATACGGATAACGATCGGATTACCGGCGCGCCTTCCTTGCGGCCGTAGGTGACTTTTGTCCGCTTTTTGCTGTGGCGTGCGCCACTTTCGCTCGTGTCGATCACTGTTCCGATCGTGATAAACCTTCTCGAATCGCCCGGGGAACGCCACCCCTGTGCCCGGGTGCGCTTCGGCCGGCCGACCGCCGGCGGCACTCCATCCATATCCGGGGGGATCAGGACCTGATCCGCAGTCGCGCGCCGTCTTGCGCGAGTGGCGCGGATCGGCGTGGAGAAAGGCGCAGCAACCATGACCTCAGTGCAGGTCGACAAGCAGCACGACGGCAGTGGGGCCGCGGGGGCCGCATCCGGCGAGGGTGAGGGCTACCAGCGGGGCCTCGGGGCCCGTCAGATCCAGATGATCGCGATCGGCGGCGCCATCGGCACCGGGCTGTTCCTCGGCGCGGGCAAGGCCATCTCCAAGGCCGGACCGAGCCTCATCCTGGCGTACGCCATCGCCGGCCTCGTCATCTTCTTCATCATGCGGGCGCTGGGCGAGCTGCTCATGTACCGCCCCGTCTCGGGCTCCTTCGCGGAGTACGCCCGGGAGTTCGTCGGCCCCTTCGCCGGCTTCGTCACCGGCTGGACGTACTGGCTCTTCTGGGTCGTCACCGGCATCACCGAGGTCACCGCGGCCGCCACCTACATGACGTACTGGTGGGACATCCCGCAGTGGGTCTCCGCCCTCATCTTCACGGTCATCCTGTACGGCGCGAACCTCATCTCCGTGAAGCTCTTCGGTGAGCTGGAGTTCTGGTTCTCCATGATCAAGGTCACCGCCATCATCGGCATGATCCTGATCTGCGCCGGCATCCTCACCATCGGCTTCTCCGACGCCGGCGACACCGCGTCCATGACCATGCTCTGGTCCGAGGGCGGCTTCTTCCCCAAGGGCATCGGCGGCACGCTGATGACCCTCCAGATCGTGATGTTCGCCTTCCTCGCGGTCGAGCTGGTCGGCGTCACCGCCGGTGAGTCGAAGGACCCGAAGGTCACCCTGCCGAAGGCCATCAACACCGTCCCGTGGCGCATCGCCGTCTTCTACGTCGGCGCGCTGATCATGATCCTGTCGGTCGTGCCGTGGACGCATTTCAAGCCGGGCATCTCGCCGTTCGTCGCCGCCTTCGAGCAGATGGGCCTCGGCGTCGGCGCCGCGATCGTGAACTTCGTGGTGCTGACCGCCGCCCTGTCCTCCTGCAACTCGGGCATGTACTCCACCGGCCGCATGCTGCGCGACCTCGCGCTCAACGGCCAGGGCCCGAAGGTCTTCACCAAGCTGACCAGGTCCGGCACCCCGCTGATCGGCCTCACCTTCTCGGCGGCGCTGATGCTCGTGGGCGTGTGGATCAACTACGTCGCCCCCGGCAAGGCCTTCGAATACGTCGTCTCCTTCGCCACCATCTCCGGCATGTGGGCCTGGATCATGATCCTGGTCTCGCAGATCCGCTACCGGGCCGCCGTCAAGCGCGGTGAGGCCCCGGAGTCGGAGTTCAAGGCCCCCGGCGCGCCGTTCACCAGCTGGTTCGCCCTGCTGTTCATCGGCATGGTCATCGTGATGATGGGCATCGACGAGGGCGCGCGGGTCTCCCTGTACTGCGCCCCGCTGTGGGCCCTGCTGCTCGGCGTCTCCTACCTGGTCCTGAAGTCCCGGAACCCGGAGAGCGCCTCCTTCAAGCGGTAGCCTCCCGGTGGCTTGTCCACCATGTGGGCCCGCCCGTACCAACACTCGGTACGGGCGGGCCCATCTGCTTATCCTGATGCCCATGCTGACCATCACACGGGCTCTGTACGACCAGATCGTCGCGCACGCGCGCGAGGACCACCCGGACGAGGCCTGCGGCGTGGTCGCGGGACCGGCCGGCTCCGGGCGCCCCGAGCGCTTCATCCCGATGCTCAACGCCGCCCGCTCGCCCACGTTCTACGAGTTCGACTCGGGCGACCTGCTGAAGCTGTACCGCGAGATGGACGACCGCGACGAGGAACCGGTCGTCATCTACCACTCGCACACCGCGACGGAGGCGTACCCGTCCCGCACGGACGTCTCGTACGCCAATGAGCCCGGCGCGCACTACGTGCTGGTCTCGACGGCGGACACCGACGGCGCCGGGCCGTTCCAGTTCCGGTCCTACCGGATCGTGGAGGGCGAGATCACGGAGGAAGAGGTCCAGGTCGTCGAGGCGTACTGAGTGGCCATCTCGTGTCGTGGACGGAAATCGTCCACCATGCGAGATCACACTCCGAATGCCGGACCGGGAATCGATACGATGACCGCATGGTTTCCATCGACGTGAGCGAACAGACGCCGGGCACCGTGCTGCTCGTGGCGCGGCTGCACGTCGACCTGTGCCGCCTCGCCAGCGCGATGTGTCCGCGCGGCGCCGCCGCTTGAGCGGCCCGGCCGCGCACCACCCCGCTCCACCTGCGCACCTGTGCGCGCAGCCGTCCGTGCGCGCACGCAGCACGTCCTGCCTTCCCTGTGACCTGCTTTCTCTGTGACCCTGCCTTCTCTGTGACTCACCCTTCCGACAGGAGCCCACGCCATGGCCATCGAGGTCCGCATCCCGACCATCCTCCGCACCCACACCGGCGGCGCCAAGGCCGTCGAGGGCAGCGGGGACACCCTCGCCGACCTCTTCGCCGACCTCGAGACCCGGTACGCCGGCATCCAGGAACGCATCGTCGAGGGTGGTGAACTGCGCCGCTTCGTGAACGTCTACCTGAACGACGAGGACGTCCGCTTCCTCGAGGGCATCAACACCAAGCTGTCGGACGGCGACAACGTCACGATCCTCCCGGCCGTGGCCGGCGGAATGCGCTGATGCGCTACGACTCGCCCCTCGCCGCCGTCGGCAACACCCCGCTGGTCCGCCTGCCGCGCCTGTCCCCCTCGGAGGACGTGCGCATCTGGGCCAAGCTGGAGGACCGCAACCCCACCGGCTCGATCAAGGACCGCCCGGCCCTGCACATGATCGAGCAGGCCGAGAAGGACGGCCGGCTCACGCCCGGCTGCACCATCCTCGAACCCACCAGTGGCAACACGGGCATCTCGCTCGCGATGGCGGCCAAGCTCAAGGGCTACCGCATCGTGTGCGTGATGCCCGAGAACACCTCCCAGGAGCGACGCGACCTGCTCACCATGTGGGGCGCCGAGATCATCCCGTCCCCGGCGGCAGGCGGCTCCAACACGGCCGTACGGGTCGCCAAGGAGCTGGCGGCGGAGCACCCGGACTGGGTGATGCTCTACCAGTACGGCAACCCCGGCAACGCGGGCGCGCACTACGCCACGACGGGGCCGGAGATCCTGGCCGACCTTCCGTCCATCACCCACTTCGTGGCGGGGCTCGGGACGACGGGGACGCTGATGGGCGTCGGCCGCTTCCTGCGCGAGCACAAGCCGGACGTGAAGATCGTCGCCGCCGAACCGCGCTACGACGACCTCGTGTACGGGCTGCGGAACCTCGACGAGGGGTTCGTCCCCGAGCTGTACGACGCGTCCGTCCTCACCACCCGCTTCTCGGTCGGCTCGGCCGACGCGGTGACCCGCACGAGGGAGCTGCTCCAGCAGGAGGGCATCTTCGCGGGCGTCTCGACGGGCGCGGCCCTGCACGCGGCGATCGGGGTCGGGAAGAAGGCGGTCAAGGCGGGCGAGAGGGCGGACATCGTGTTCGTCGTCGCCGACGGTGGCTGGAAGTACCTGTCGACGGGCGTCTACACGGCGCCGACGACCGAAGCGGCCATCGAAACGCTCCAGGGCCAGCTCTGGGCGTAAGGCCTGCCCTTCCTCCGTTGTGGGCAGTCGTTCCGCTGGGGCGGAACGGGTGGGCACAACGGACCGGGGCGGTGCCTTGTCCCGGTGATCCGTGGGGCGACCCTGCACGGCCCCGCCCGGGCCGTCCGCCGGGTCGGTGCACGGCTCAGGGGCGGCGCCGAGGCCGTCGCGGCAACCCCACCCGGGGGGCGGGGGCGGAACCCCCGGTTACGCGGCGAGGTGGCGGACCCGGTCCCAGACCAGGGGGTCCACCTGGCTCGCGCGGCGGCGGAAGTGCCACAGCGGGACGTCCCGGAGCTCGTCCGTCTCCAGGAAGCTCGGGCGGCCCCGCGTATCGCCCACCGCGCCGGGGCGCAGGGCGATCACGCCCGGCCGTTCGTCCCGGTACCGGCTGGTGATCTTCGCGACGAGCGCCGTGTCGCCGCGTACCGCCAGGACCAGGCACGGGCGGTCCTTGGAGCCGGGTCCGTCCTCGTAGGGGACGTCCGCCCACCAGATCTCACCCGGCCGGGGCCGGGCCCTGGGCACCCGGCCGGGACGGGCCGGCGGACGCGTACGGCCCCCCGGACGACGGCCGCGGCCCGTCGCGTCGGACACCGCCGCGACCAGCGCGATCACCACGACGGCGCCGAGCGCCAGCCACCAGGACGTGTCCATGGACCGGACGCTACCCGCCCGAACCGGTGACAGCGCGGGTGAGTTCGACCACAAGGGGCCACTGCGAAGGAGCGACCCGGGGCGCCGCGCCTTACGCTCGGTAAACCGCACGACCTCCCCTGTCAGCGCCTGCCCGGCTCCCGTCCTCGGAGGTTCACGCTCCATGAAGCTCACCGTCGTCGGCTGCTCGGGGTCGTTCCCGTCCGCGGAATCGGCCTGTTCGAGCTACCTCGTAGAGGCCGACGGCTTCCGGCTGCTCCTCGACATGGGCAACGGCGCCCTGGGCGAGCTGCAGCGCCACATCGGTCTGTACGACCTGGACGCGATCTTCCTCAGCCACCTGCACGCCGATCACTGCATCGACATGTGCGGGTACTTCGTCGCGCGCTACTACCGCCACGAGGGCGGCCGCTGCCCCGCCATCCCCGTGTACGCGCCGGACGGCGCCGAGCAGCGGCTGACGACGGCGTACGCGGACACGCCGTCCGACAAGTCGATGAGCGAGGTGTTCGACTTCCACACGCTCAAGTCCGGCTCGTTCGACATCGGCCCGTTCCGGGTGCGCACGGAGAAGGTCTGCCACCCCGTCGAGGCCTACGGGATCCGGGTGGAGCACGGGGGGAAGTCCCTCGTGTACTCGGGTGACACGGGTGTCTGCGACCAGCTGGACACGCTGGCCGCGGGGGCGGACCTGTTCCTGTGCGAGGCGTCGTTCACGTACGGCAAGGAGGACATCCCCGGGCTGCACCTGAACGGCCGGGAGGCCGGCGCACACGCCGCCCGGGCGGGTGCGGGGCGGCTGGTCCTCACGCACATCCCGCCGTGGACGGACGCCGAGCGGAACCTGGCGGATGCGCGGGCGGTGTACGACGGGCCGTCGGAGCTGGCGTACGCGGGCGCCGTGTACGAGGTCTGACGACACGCGAAGGCCCCCGGAACCATCGGTTCCGGGGGCCTTCGGCGTTCTTTACTTGGCTTCGGCCTTCTGGAGCTCGGCCAGTTCCTCGTCGGACTCGCGGCCCGGCGTCGGGAGGTTGAACTTGGTGATCGCGAAGCGGAACACCGCGTAGTAGACCGCCGCGAAGCAGAGGCCGACCAGGGCCAGGCCCCACGGGTTGGACGCGATGCCCAGGTTGAGCAGGAAGTCGATGGCACCGGCCGAGAAGCCGAAGCCGTCCTTCATGCCGAGCGCCCAGGTCAGCGCCATGGAGACACCGGTCAGCACCGCGTGGACGGCGTACAGCACCGGCGCGATGAACATGAACGTGAACTCGATCGGCTCGGTGACACCGGTGACGAAGGAGGTCAGTGCGAGGGAGAACATCATGCCCCCGACGACCTTGCGGCGCTCCGGGCGGGCACAGTGGACGATCGCGAGGCACGCGGCCGGGAGGGCGAACATCATGATCGGGAAGAAGCCGGTCATGAACTGCCCGGCGGTCGGGTCACCGGCCAGGAAGCGGGCGATGTCGCCGCTCTTGCCCTCGTACTCGCCGGCCTGGAGCCACGGGAAGGAGTTCAGCAGGTGGTGCATGCCGACCGGGATCAGCGCGCGGTTGGCGACACCGAAGATGCCCGCGCCGACGGCGCCGGAGCCCACCAGCCACTCGCCGAAGTTGTGCAGGCCCGTGCCGAGGACCGGCCAGATGTAGCCGAAGACGATGCCGATGACCAGACCCGCGAAGGCGGACAGGATCGGAACGAGACGGCGGCCGCCGAAGAAGCCCGCCCAGTCGGGCAGCTTGGTGCGGTAGAAGCGCTGGTAGAGCAGCGCGACCACGATGCCCATGACCACGCCGCCGAGGACCTTGGCGTCGACCGGGGCTTCCATCATGACGACCTTGCCGTCGACGACCTTGCCGACCTTGGGCAGGTTCGGGTCGGTGAAGGTGGCCAGGACGTTCTTGAAGACCAGGTAGCCGGCGACGGCGGCGAGGGCGGTGGAGCCGTCCGACTTCTTCGCGAAGCCGATGGCGATGCCGACGGCGAACAGCAGCGCCATGTTGTCCAGGATGGCGTTGCCGCCCGCGGCCATGAAGCCCGCGATCTTGGTGATGAAGGCCGGGAAGGACTCGCGGCCGAGCATGTCGTCGTTACCGAGCCGGACCAGGAGCGCCGCGGCCGGCAGCACGGCGACCGGCAGCATGAGGCTGCGGCCGATGCGCTGCAGGACGGCCATCACGCCGGCGCCCTTCTTCTTCTCCGCCGCGGGGGCGGTGGCGGTGGACATCACGTTCCTCCAGGTGGGCAAGGCGCCGCCCGGGGACATGATCAAATGGGGGACGGCGGCGTCCTAAGGAAACGCGGCGCAACGCCGCGTGGTCTACACCATTAAGTGGTGTAGACCTGTTGTAGCACGGTGAGGGTTAGATAAGGAACTTGCGATTTGATAACGCCGAAGGGGCCCCTGGATCGGGGCCCCTTCGGTGGTGAGCGGGGCGGCTAGGGCTTGGTGGCGTCCGTCTCCACCTCGTCGGGTTCGCGGCCCGGCGTCTTGAGGTCGAATTTCGTGATCGCGAATCGGAAGATCGCGTAATACACCACCGCGAAGACGAGACCGATCGGAATGATCAGCCACGGTTTCGTCGCCAGCCCCCAGTTGATCACGTAGTCGATCAGTCCTGCCGAGAAACTGAAGCCGTCCTTGACTCCCAAGGCCCAGGTCACCGCCATCGAGACGCCGGTCAGCAGGGCGTGGACGGCGTACAGCGCGGGCGCGATGAAGAGGAACGAGTACTCGATCGGCTCGGTGATGCCGGTGACGAACGATGTGAGGGCCACCGAGAGCATCAGGCCGCCGACCTCCTTGCGGCGGTGCGGCTTGGCGCAGTGGGTGATGGCCAGCGCGGCGGCGGGCAGGGCGAACATCATGATCGGGAAGAAGCCGGTGGTGAACTGCCCCGCCTCCGGGTCGCCCGCGAGGAACATGCTGATGTCACCGTGCACGACCGTGCCGTCCGGCTTGGTGTACGTACCGAACTGGAACCAGACGGGCACGTTCAGGAACTGGTGCAGGCCGATCACCAGCAGCGCGCGGTTGGCCACGCCGAAGATGCCGGCGCCCCAGGCGTCCAGGCCCACCAGCCAGTCGCTGAAGTCCTCCAGGGCCTCGCCGACCGGCGGCCAGACCCACAGGCACAGCGCGGCGAAGGCGATCGCGACGAACGACATGATGATCGGGACGAGCCGGCGGCCGTTGAAGAAGCCCAGCCAGTCCACCAGCCGGGTGCGGTGGAACCGCTGCCAGAAGTAGGCGGTCAGCAGGCCCATCACGATGCCGCCGAAGACACCCGGATTCTGGTACGTGTACGCCGCGAAGGCGTCGTCCGCCCCCAGGCAGCCGCCGTTGACGTCCGTGGTGCCCGGGGGGCAGTCCTTGGGAAAGGCCCGCAGTACACCCCGGTAGACCAGGAAGCCCGCAACCGCGGCGAGCGCGGTGGAGCCGTCCGCCTTCTTGGCCATGCCGATCGCGACGCCGACGCAGAACAGCAGCGGCAGGCCCAGGTCCGCGTCGAGCAGGGCGCCGCCCGCGCCCGCCATCACCCTGGCGACGTTGTCCCAGCCCAGTCCGTCGGCGCCGAAGACGTCGGGCTGGCCCAGCCGGTTGATGATGCCCGCCGCGGGCAGCACGGCGATGGGCAACTGGAGGCTGCGGCCCATCTTCTGCAAGCCCTGGAAGACGCCGGCCCACCGCTTGGGCTTCGGTGCGGGCTTCGCGGGGGCCGCGCTGTCGGAGCTCATCGGCGTCCTCCCGGATACTGGTGTAGACCAGTTGCGATATCGTGGGCGCTGGTGATCGTCATCCTTCGGTACAACCGGGTAATGCGCCCGCGAAGATGGGCCAACCGTGCGTTACCGTGACGAAAGACCTAGGTGGGCCGAGCAGCGCTCAGTGCTCCGAAACGGCTCTTGGACGCAGGGAGAAAGACATGGCCAGCAAGGCTGAGAAGATCGTCGCCGGGCTCGGCGGCATCGACAACATCGAAGAGGTCGAGGGCTGCATCACCCGCCTGCGGACCGAGGTCAACGACCCCAACCTGGTCGACGAAGCCGCGCTCAAGGCCGCCGGCGCCCACGGCGTCGTCAAGATGGGCTCCGCGATCCAGGTCGTCATCGGCACCGACGCCGACCCGATCGCCGCCGAGATCGAAGACATGATGTGAGCCGAGCTCACCCGCAAGGGGCCCGTTCCGGTACCGGAACGGGCCCCTTGCGTTCGTAGGACTAGGCTCGTGCCATGTCTCGAATCGACGGCCGCACCCCCGAACAGCTCCGCCCGGTCACCATCGAACGCGGATGGAGCAAGCACGCCGAGGGCTCCGTCCTCATCTCCTTCGGCGACACCAAGGTCTTCTGCACCGCCTCCGTCACCGAGGGCGTCCCGCGCTGGCGCAAGGGCAGCGGCGAAGGCTGGGTCACCGCCGAGTACTCGATGCTGCCGCGCTCCACCAACACCCGCGGCGACCGCGAGTCCGTACGCGGCAAGATCGGCGGCCGTACGCACGAGATCTCCCGCCTCATCGGCCGCTCGCTGCGCGCCGTCATCGACTACAAGGCCCTCGGCGAGAACACCATCGTCCTCGACTGCGACGTCCTCCAGGCCGACGGCGGCACCCGCACCGCCGCCATCACCGGCGCGTACGTCGCCCTCGCCGACGCCGTCGCCTGGGCACAGGGCAAGAAGCTCGTCAAGGCCGGCCGCAAGCCGCTGACCGGCACCGTCGCCGCCGTGTCCGTGGGCATCGTCGACGGCACGCCGCTGCTGGACCTCTGCTACGAGGAGGACGTGCGCGCCGAGACCGACATGAACGTCGTCTGCACCGGCGACGGCCGCTTCGTCGAGGTCCAGGGCACCGCCGAGGCCGAGCCCTTCGACCGCAAGGAGCTCAACGCCCTCCTGGACCTCGCCACCGGAGGCTGCGCCGACCTCGCCGCCCTCCAGCGCGACGCCCTCGGCATCACGCTCTAGCAACCAAGGGCGCCCCCCGGGGCGTCCCTACCAGTACGGGCGTACGGGCCGAACCGTGCGCCCGTGTCCGCAGCCTCCGGGAGGACCCGTTCCATGCGCCGTCGCCGTACCGCCGCCCTCGCCGCCGCCACCGCAGTGCTCGCCCTCACCGGAGCGGTCGGCTGCGGCGCGCTCGACAAGGCCATGGACTGCGTCCAGGCCGCCGACTCCATCGCCACCAGCGTCGACAAGCTGAGCCAGGCCGTCTCCTCCGCGAGCAACGACCCCACCCAGCTCAACGAATCCCTCACCGAGATCGACAAGGAACTCGACAGCCTCAAGGACAAGACGGACAACGCCGATCTGTCCAAGGCCGTCGACGACCTCGGCAAGGGCGTCGACAGCGTGCGCACCGCCGTCCAGAACGGCGACACGACCCCCGACATCAAGCCCGTCACGGACGCCGCCACCGAGATCGGCAAGGTCTGCACGCCGTAACGCCCGGAGATACTGGGGGCATGACGCGCCTGATCCTCGCCACCCGCAACGCCGGGAAGATCACCGAACTGCACGCGATCCTCGCCGACGCAGGGCTCGACCACGAGCTCGTCGGCGCGGACGCCTACCCCGAGATCCCCGACGTCAAGGAGACCGGCGTCACCTTCGCCGAGAACGCCCTCCTCAAGGCCCACGCCCTTGCCCAGGCCACCGGCCTGCCCGCCATCGCCGACGACTCCGGCCTCTGCGTCGACGTCCTCGGCGGAGCGCCCGGCATCTTCTCGGCGCGCTGGTCCGGCCGGCACGGCGACGACCAGGCGAACCTCCGGCTCCTGCTGGCGCAGCTCTCCGACATCGACGACACCCACCGCGCCGCCCACTTCGCCTGCGCGGCCGCCCTGGCCCTCCCCGACGGCACCGAACGCGTCGTGGAAGGCCGCCTCCGCGGCACCCTCCGCCACGCGCCGTCCGGCACCGGCGGCTTCGGCTACGACCCGATCCTCCAGCCGGACGGCGAGACCCGCACGTGCGCGGAGCTGACCGCGGCGGAGAAGAACGCCATCAGCCACCGCGGCCAGGCCTTCCGGGCGCTGGTGCCGGTCGTCCGCGAACTGGTCGGCTGACGCCCTGTACGGCGACGGGCGCGACACCTGACCGGTGTCGTGCCCGTCGTCTGTGGGCCCGGTGGGACTCGAACCCACGACACACCGGACCTAAACCGGCGCCCTCTTGGCCAGCTGGGGTACGGACCCGCGACGCCTACTCTACTGGGCGCTGGTCGGCGCTTGTGAGTCGAGATCGCTTCGAGAAGGTCCTCGTCTGACTGTGACAGGACGGGCACAGGTAACGGAGATTTTCGCGGCGGTTGTCCAGGCGGTCGCCGTTGAAGCTGCCGAAGAACCCGCGCCGCTTGTCCGGGGCGTACTCGGCCATGAACGTCGACGCGCCGCCGTACTCACCGCCCGTCGAGAAGCCCTGCACGAGCCGGAAGAGGAGCAGCAGCACCGGGGCTCAGAAGCCGATCGACGCGTAACCGGGGATCAGGCCGATCGCGAACGTGCCGACCGCCATCAGGATCATGGTCAGCGCGAGGACCCTCTTGCGGCCGATCCGGTCGCCCATCGGCCCGAAGACCATGCCGCCCAGGGGGCGGATCAGGAAGGCCACGGCGAAGGTCGCGAAGGAGGACAGCAGCTGCACCGTGTCGTTCCCGGAAGGGAAGAGACATGGCCGATGGTGACGGCCAGGTAGCTGTAGATGCCGACGTCGAACCACTCCATGCGTTGCCGAGCGATGCCGCCTTCACGGCCCGCTTGACCGCCGCCTGGTCGGTGACGGTGATGTCGCACCGCCGGAGCTTGGGGTTCTTCCGCTGCTCGATGGTGCGGAACAGCTTGCGGTGGCGCCTGACCGCCGCTGGGTCGGCCGTGGCCGCCATGGGCCCGGTTCCTTTCCTGGACTTCAGGGGCTGAATCCAGGGGGAACGCCTGCTCGGGCATAGCTTTCGCAAACCGAAGCCCCGGTTGACTGGGACTTCGGTCACACGTCCGTCAGATGCCGAGATCCTTGATGATCTTGGCCACGTGGCCGGTCGCCTTCACGTTGTACAGCGCCCGCTCGACCTTGCCCTCCTCGTCCACGACGACGGTCGAGCGGATGACCCCCGTCACCGTCTTGCCGTACAGCTTCTTCTCGCCGAAGGCCCCGTACGCGGTCAGCGTCTCCTTGGACGGGTCGCCGGCCAGCGTGACCTTCAGGTCCTCCTTCTCGCGGAACTTCGCCAGCTTCTCCGGCTTGTCGGGCGAGATCCCGATCACGTCGTAGCCCGCGCCGGCGAGCACGTCGAGGTTGTCGGTGAAGTCGCAGGCCTGCTTGGTGCAGCCGGGCGTCAGCGCCGCCGGGTAGAAGTACACGATGACCTTGCGGCCCCGGTAGTCCGCCAGCGACACGTCCTTCCCGTCCGCGTCGGGCAGGGTGAAGGCGGGGGCGGTGTCGCCGGGCTGCAGTCGCTCGCTCATGATCTCTCTCCTGACTCGGACGTACGCGTTCAGAGCCTAATGGGGGTCTGGGACAGTCACCGGGCCCCTGAGCTGACAGACTGTCCACCACGGATTTGGACGGACCTACGGAGGCAGCGCGGTGTCGGAAGCCAGGACCCCTGCGCAGATCGAGGCGGACATCGTCCGCCGACGCGAGCAGCTCGCCGTCACTCTCGACGAGATCGGTGTGCGCGTGCACCCGAAGACGATCATCGGGGACGCGAAGGCCAAGGTGGCGTCCACGGTCGACCAGACCGCGGGGCGCGCCTTCGTCACCGTGAACCGCGTGGTGACCGATGTGAAGGGACGGTTCGTCTCGGAGGACGGCGCACCGCGCCTGGAGCGGGTGGTGCCGGTGGCCCTGCTCGCCGTCGGCGTGGTCGGGCTGCTCGCCCTGAGCGCCCGGAAGCGCAAGGGCTGACACGAGTCGTGACCCTCTGGCGTGCGGGGCGCGGCGGGGCAGGTAGGTTCGTGGCGTGAGCGAGAACACCCACGACAAGCTGCCCATCCGGATGCTGCACGACCGGGTGCTGGTCCGCACCGACACGCCCGAGGGCGAGAGGCGTTCGGGCGGCGGCATCCTGATCCCGGCGACCGCCGCCGTCGGCCGCCGGCTCGCCTGGGCCGAGGTGGTCGCGGTCGGTCAGAACGTCCGCACCGTGGAGATCGGTGACCGGGTGCTGTACGACCCCGAGGACCGCGCCGAGGTCGAGGTGCGGGGCGTGGCGTACGTACTGATGAGGGAACGCGACCTGCACGCGGTCGCGGCGGACCGTTTCGGGGGCTCCGAGGACTCGACCGGTCTGTACCTGTAGGGCAGCGCTGCGCAGCGCGTGTGAAAAGGCCTGGTGGCGGACGTCACCAGGCCTTCGTGCATGCGTTTTGCTAGCGTGGAGGGACCCCGACGAGACGCGCCGTACCGGGTTTCCGCAAAGACGACGCACCCCTTGTTCGTACGTTTTTCTCGCGTCTCGGAGGTGCCGTCATGGCCTGGGTCCTGCTGATCGTCGCCGGTCTGCTCGAGGTGGGCTGGTCGATCGGGATGAAGTTCACGGACGGTTTCACCCGGCTGTGGCCCAGTCTGCTCACCGGCGCCGGGATCGTGGCCAGCATGGTCTTGCTGTCCCAGGCCGCGAAGACGCTGCCGATCGGTACGGCGTACGGCGTGTGGGTCGGCATCGGCGCGGCCGGTGCGGCGGTGGTGGGCATGGTGGCGCTGGGCGAACCGGCGACCGCCGCGCGGATCTTCTTCGTCTGCCTGCTGCTGGTCGCGGTGGTGGGCCTGAAAGCCACCTCGGGGCACTAGGTCGTGTCCGGGCGCTCATGGGCGAGCCGGACGACCGGGGTTGCTGCCGTTCCCCGCGGGCGGCAGCCCTGGCCAGGACGCCGAGAGGCCCGCACCGTCCCGGTGCGGGCCTTTGACGCCTTTGCGGGGCGGACTCCCGGGATTCCGCTCAGCGCTTGACGGGCTTCGCGGGCGCGGGCTTCTTCGCCGGTGCCGGCTTCTTCTTCGCCGCCTCGTCCTTGGCGCGTGCCTCGTACTGGCCGATGTCCAGGAAGTGGTGCAGCTCCTCCGGGGTGCCCTTCAGGGCCTTCGCCGCCGCCGCCTTGACAGCGGGGCCGCCCGCTGCGGCGATCCGCGTGACGCGGGCCCGGTCGTCCGTGAGACGCGCCGCGTGCTGGCCGGAATCCAGGAAGGCCTCGATGGCCTGTGGCGTGTTGGCCCGCAAGGCCTTCTTGCCGGCCTCCTTCACCGACGGGCCGCCCACGCTGATGATCCGCGAGACCCGCACCTCGTCGTCCGTGAGGCGCTCCTGGTACTGGCCGGTCTCCAGGAAGCGGCGCACATCGTCCGCCGTGCCGTTCAGCGCCTTCTGGCCCGCCTCCTTCACGCCCGGGCCGCCCCGGTGGATGATCTGGGCGACGCGCACCCTGTCGTCTTCGAGCTGTGCCTCGTACTGGCCGGTCTCCAGGAAGCGGACGATGTCCTCCGGCGTGCCGCTCAGCGCCTTCTTGCCCGCTTCCTTCACCCCCCGACCACCGAAGTTGATGATCCGTGAGACGCGCACCCGGTCGTCCGTGAGGCGCTCCTGGTACTGGCCGGTCTCCAGGAAGCGGCGCATGTCCTCGGGCGTGCCGTCCAGCGCCTTCTGCGCCGCCTGGCGGACGCCGGGGCCGGTGTACGGGTTGGCCAGCATCTTGAGGATCGCGGCCCGGTCCTGCTCGGCGGGGGAGGCGTCCGCCGCCGAGGCGTCCGCGGGCGAGGCGGCCGGTGCCGGAGCGGCCGGCGCCTCACCTGCGGTGGCCATCGCCGGGACGGAGAACAGCAGAGCGGGGGTGATCGCCACCGCCGCGACCATGGCCGGGATACGGGCCAGCTTCATGCACACCTACCAACCGTAGAACGATCTTCACGTCATCTTCGAAAGCATGTCGATCTTGTGCGAATTCCGGCAGCAGGTCAAATGAGTTGAGGCCCCCGCCTCGGGCAGGCGCTCACCGGCCCGGGCCCGGCGGAGGCGGACCGCCGGGAGGGCCGGCGGGCATGCCGGGTACCGGGGCGGTGTCCGCGGGGCTGCCCGCGCCCGCGCCCGCGCCCGGGGCCGGGGCCGGGCGCCGTGCCGGTCCGGCCGCCCGCTCCTGGGGCGGCCTGCGTTCCGCCGGACCCGCGAGGGCCACGGAACCCGTCGTCACCGTCGTATCCGTCGTAGCCCTCCCGGCCGCGACCCGCCTGTGTGCCCTCGGGGTCCCAGCCGCCCGGGTCCTCGGGGTCCGCCGAGCCGGAGGGATCCGGTTCCTCCAGCTGCTCCTCCGCGCCCTCCGCCAGCACCAGGTCGAAGTCCCGCACCGCGCTGTCCTCCAGCGCCGCCCGCGTGTACTGGCCCCAGATCTCCGCAGGCGCCCCGCCGCCGTTCATGCGCTCCAGCCCCAGCGCCCCGTACAGCGGTTTCTGCGCTCCCGTGTCCGGGTCCTGGCCCATCACCGTGATCACGGTCGCCAGGTCCGGGGTGTAGCCGGCGAACCAGGCGGCCTTGTCGTGCTCCGCCGTCCCGGTCTTGCCCGCGGCCGGGCGCCCGGCCGCCTGGGCGGCGGTGCCGGTGCCGCCCTCGATGACGCTGCGCAGCATGGCCGTCGTCGTGTCGGCGGCCTCCCGGCTGATCACCTGCTCGCTCTTGGCGGCGGGCAGGGGCAGCGCCTTGCCGTCCTTCTCGATCTTCTCCACGAGCGCGTACCTGCCGTGCTTGCCGTGGTTGGCGAGGGTCGCGTACGCCTCCGCCATGTCCAGCACGCTCGCGGTGGCGGGACCGAGCGCGATGGAGGGGGAGGGGTTGAGGTCGGGCGTGTCGGCGGGGAGGCCCAGGTCGATGGCGGTCTGCTCCACCTTGGCCGGGCCGACGTCCACGGCCAGCTGGGCGTAGACGGCGTTGACGGACTTGTCGGTGGCGGTGCGGACGGTGATGGGGCCGTAGTCGACGTCGTCCTCGTTGCCCGGCGCGTACGGGCTGCCGGTCCAGCCCTGCACCTGGCGTTTGTTGGTGCCGTCGTAGCGGGTGTTGGGCGAGATGCGCTCACCGTCCTGGGTGACGGAGGCGTGGTGGACGGCGGCGGCGAACACGAACGGCTTGAAGGTGGAGCCGACCTGGTAGTCGCGGCGGGTCGCGTTGTTGACGAACTGCCGGGTGTAGTCGACGCCGCCGTACATGGCGACGACCTTGCTGGTGGCCGGGTCGATGGACACGCCGCCGACGCGTACGTAACGGTCCGTCTCATTGCCGTCGTCGAGCCGGGACGTGACCTGTTCGTCGACGGCCTGGGCGAGGGACTCCTGCTTGTGCTGCTCCAGGGTGGTGGTGATGCGGTAGCCGCCCTGGGCCAGGGTCTTCCTGTCGATGACGTTGCGCTTGGTGAGGTACTCCTCGACGGCCTGGACGATGTAGCCGCGCTGGCCGGACAGGCCGGTCGTGGCCGTGGCCTCCTCGGGGTCGGGGAAGGTGGTGGCGGCGCGGGCGGCGGGACTGAGCCACTTCTCCTTGACCATGGCGTCCAGGACGTAGTTCCAGCGCCCGATCGCCTTGGCGCGGTTCTCGGGGCGGCCGGCGACGTCGTAGGCGCTGGGGGCGTTGAGCAGGACGGCGAGGTAGGCGCCTTGAGCGGTCGTCAGGTCCTGGGCGTCCGTGCCGTAGTAGGCGCGGGCGGCGGCCTGGATTCCGTAGGCGTTGCGCCCGTAGAAGCTGGTGTTGAGGTACCCCTGGAAGATGTCGTCCTTGCCCTTCTCCCGGTCGAGCTTGATCGAGATGAAGAACTCCTTCACCTTCCGGACGAGGGTCCGTTCCTGGCCGAGGTAGTAGTTCTTGACGTACTGCTGGGTGATGGTGGAGCCGCCCTGGGTGCCCTTGCCGGTGAGCGTGTTCCAGGCGGCGCGCAGCATCGCCTCGGGGTCGACGCCGGGCTGGGAGTAGAAGTCGCGGTCCTCGGCGGCGAGTACGGCGTGCCGAACGCTCGCGGGGACCTGGGAGAGGCGTACGTTCTCGCGGTTGACGTCACCCTTCTGGGCGAGCGGGGTGCCGTCGCGGTACAGGAACACGTTGGACTGGGCCGTGGCGGCGGCGTTGGCGGGCGGGATGTCGACGAGGTGGTAGCCCGCGAAGAAGCCGCCGATCAGCAGCAGGGCGGTGAAGAGGAACGCGCCGAGGGTCATCCGCCAGGTGGGGAGGAGCCGTCTCCAGCCGGTGCGCTTCTTCCGCTCGGCGGGGCGGTCGGGGGTGGCGGGGGCTTTGGGTGTCGGCCCGGCGACGGTCGGGTCGCGGGGCTCCCAGCCTGGCTGCGGTGGCTCGTCGCTCATGATCTCCAGCCCGGTTCGTCCGATATGAGGGGTTTTGTGTAGTCCCTTCATAGTGCACGGCACACCCGCCCAACCCCGGCAACGGCAGCCGAAAACCGCTCGCGGGCGCGGATGGAGCCGGGCTAGGCTCCACGGCTTTGGTGTGTGCCGGCCGCTGGGCGCCGGCGCTGGGAGGAGCGCGGAATGCGGCTGTACGCGGCCGTGGCGGCGGGTGGGTTCCGGCGCTACGCGACGTACCGGGTGGCGACCGCCGCCGGGGTGTTCACCAACACCGTCTTCGGCTTCATCCTGGCGTACACCTATATAGCCCTCTGGGACGAGCGGCCGAACCTCGGCGGCTACGACATGGCCGAGGCGCTCGCCTATGTGTGGATCGGACAGGCGCTGCTGGCGACCTGCGGGCTGATGGGCGGCGGGTTCGAGGACGAGCTGATGGAGCGCATCAAGACCGGGGACATCGCCGTCGACCTCTACCGCCCGGCGGACCTCCAACTGTGGTGGCTCTCGGTCGCCCTCGGCCGGTCAGCCTTCCAGCTGCTCGGCCGCGGGGTGGCGCCCATGGCCGTCGGGGCCCTCGCCTTCGACCTCGCCCTGCCCGAACATCCGCTGACCTGGCTCGCCTTCCTGGTGTCGGTGGCGCTGGGTGTGGTCGTGAGCTTCGCGGTCTGGTTCCTGGTGGCGCTGAGCGCGTTCTGGCTGATGGACGGGGCCGGGGTGGTGCAGGTGGCATGGCTCTCGGGGACGTTCTTCTCCGGGATGCTGCTGCCGCTGACCGTCTTCCCCGGGGCGCTGGGCGAGGTGGCGCGGGCGCTGCCGTGGGCGTCGCTGCTCCAGGTGCCGGCGGATGTGTTCCTGGAGAAGCGGACGGGGTGGGAGCTGATGGGGACGTACGCCTTCCAGGCCGGCTGGGCGGTGGTGCTGCTGGCGGCGGGACGGGCGGTCCAGGCTGCGGCGACCCGGCGGGTGGTGGTCCAGGGTGGCTGAGGTGGGTGCGGGGCTGCGCGCGTACGGGCTGATCGCCGCGATGTGGGTGCGGTCGACGATGACGTACCGCTTCTCCTTCGCCATGACGTTGCTGTCCAACTTCACGGCCACCGGGTTCGACTTCGTGGTCATCCTGCTGATGTTCAGTCAGGTGGACGGCCTGGGCGGCTTCTCGTTCGCCGAGGTGGCCTTCCTGTACGGGACGACCGGCACCGCCTTCGGGCTGGCGGACCTGGTGCTCGGTCAGGTGCAGCGGCTGGGGCGGCGGGTGCGGGACGGGACGCTGGACACGCTGCTGGTGCGGCCGGTGCCGGTACTGGCGCAGGTGGCGGCGGACCGGTTCGCGCTGCGGCGCGTGGGGCGGGTGATCCAGGGGCTGATCGTGCTGGTCTGGTCGCTGCTGCTCCTCGACGTGGCGTGGACGCCGCTGAAGGTGGCACTGGTGCCCGCGATGGTGGTGAGCGGGTGGCTGATCTTCTCGGCGGTGATGGTGGTGGGCGCGGCGTTCCAGTTCTGGGCGCAGGACGGCTCGGAGGTCGCCAACGCGTTCACCTACGGCGGGAACACCCTGCTCCAGTACCCGCCCGTGATCTTCGCGCAGGACCTGGTGCGCGGGGTGGTGTACGTGGTGCCGCTCGCCTTCGTGAACTGGGTTCCGGCGCTGTATGTGCTGGGGCGCGAGGCGCCGGCAGGGCTGCCGGGTTGGGCGGCGTTCATGTCGCCGGTGGTGGCGGCGGTGTTCTGGATGGTGGCGGGGCTGGCATGGCGGGTGGGGATTCGTTCGTACCGGAGCACGGGGAGCTGAGTTTTTCTTGGACACCGATTTCATCGAACTGGACGGCGTCGAGAAGGTCTTCGACGTACGCCGCAAAGCCGGCCGCTTCCGGCGCGAGAGGCACCAGGTCAGGGCGGTCGACGGGATCAGCTTCCGCGTCCCGCGCGGCGAGATGGTGGGCTACATCGGGCCCAACGGCGCGGGGAAGTCGACCACCATCAAGATGCTGACGGGCATCCTCACCCCCAGCGGCGGCCGGCTGCGGGTCGCCGGCATCGACCCCTCCCGCGACCGGACCCGGCTGGCCCGGCGCATCGGGGTGGTGTTCGGGCAGCGGACGACCCTGTGGTGGGACCTCCCGCTGCGCGACTCGTACCGCCTGGTCCACCGCATGTACCGGATCCCGGACGCCCGCTTCCGCGAGAACCTGGAGCGGTGCGTCGAGCTGCTCGACCTCGCCGAGCTGCTGGAGGTGCCGGTCCGTCAGCTGTCACTGGGGCAGCGGATGCGCGGTGACATCGCGGCGGCGCTGCTGCACGACCCGGAGGTCCTCTATCTGGACGAGCCGACGATCGGCCTGGACGTCATCTCCAAGGCGAAGGTGCGGGAGTTCCTCCGGGACCTGAACGCCGAGCGCGGCACGACGGTGCTCCTCACCACGCACGACCTGACCGACATCGAGCAGCTGTGCAAGCGGGTGATGGTCATCGACCACGGGCGGCTGATGTACGACGGGCCCCTGGGCGGGCTCCACGAGGTGGGCGAGAGCGAGCGGACGCTGGTGGTGGACCTGGAGCGGGAGCTGCCGCCGATCGCCGCGGACGGCGCCCGGGTGGTGAAGGTCGACGGGCCGCGGCAGTGGCTGGCCTTCCCGGCGGCCCGGTCGGCGGCACCGCTGGTGGCGCGGATCGCGGCCGAGTACCCGTTGGTGGACCTGTCGGTGCGGGAGCCGGACATCGAGACGGTGATCGCCAAGATGTACGCGGAACGATCCGCGCGCCTCTGACGGCACCCCGCATTAGGCTGTTCGTATGACGAGCGAACTGCCCGAGATGCGGGCCTCGGACGCCGACCGGGAGCGGATAGCGGAGCGGCTGCGGGACGCGGTCGCCGAGGGCCGCCTCGACATGGCCGAATTCGAGGAGCGTCTCGACCTGGCGTACAAGGCGCGTACGCACGGCGAGTTGGTTCCGCTCGTGCGTGATCTGCCGTCGGCCACGCCCCCCGTGGAGGCCGGTGACCCCGCCTGGCCGGCCCGGATCGGGAAGCCCGCCACCTCCAGGGGTGCCTTCGCCTTCTGGAGCGGCTTCGGGCGGCGCGGCAAGTGGAGCGTCGCGCGCAACTTCACGGCGGCCGTGCTCCAGGGCGGCGGCGACATCGACCTGCGTGAGGCGGACTTCGAGGACCGGGAGGTCGTCATCCGCTGCTTCGCCGTCATGGGCGGCATCCAGCTGGTCGTCCCGCCCGAGCTGCACGTCGAGGTCACCGGCTTCGGCTTCATGGGCGGCTTCGACGACCGGGGCGCGGGCGAGGGCACGCCCGGCTCGCCGCGCGTGCGGATCACCGGGTTCGCGCTGATGGGCGGGGTGGACGTGAAGCGCAAGGAGCGGAAGGCGGCCCGCAAGCAGCTGCGGAAGTGACCTTCGGCGGTTCGTGGGGAACTCGCCGTGCGGCTGGGGAGTACCTGAGGTAGGGACATAGGTACGCATGCGCGCGGACGGGTGGAGCCGGATGAACCATACGAAGACGTCGCTGGTCGCCTTCTCGTACACGGCCGCGGACGAGGAGAAGCGCCGGGGCGTGCGCCGGATGAAACTCACGGCCACCGCCCTGCTGCTCCTGGTCGCCGTCATCTACGTCCTTGCGACCTGGGCGCGCAGTTCCGGCGTGACCGGCTGGCCCGGCTATGTGGCGGCGGCCGCCGAGGCGGGCATGGTCGGCGCGCTGGCGGACTGGTTCGCGGTGACGGCGCTGTTCCGCCGCCCGATGGGGCTGCCCATTCCGCACACGGCGATCATCCCGAGCAAGAAGGACCAGCTGGGCGCCTCGCTCGGCTCCTTCGTCGGCGAGAACTTCCTCTCCGAGGGCGTCGTACGCGCCCGGCTCCACGCCCTCGGCATCGGCGGCCGCCTCGGCGCCTGGCTGGCGGAGCCCGCGCACGCCGACCGGGTGACGGCCGAGCTGTCCACCGCGCTGCGCGGCGCGCTGACCGTGCTGCGGGACGCCGACGTCCAGGCGGTGGTGGGCGAGGCGATCACCCGGCGGGCCGAGGCCGCGGAGATCGCCCCCGGCATCGGCAAGACCCTGGAGAAGATCGTCGCCGACGGGGCACACCACGGGGCGGTCGACCTCATCTGCAACCGCGCCCACGACTGGCTGATCGTGCACGCCGACTCGATCATGGACGCGGTGCAGGGCGGGGCACCCGGCTGGACGCCCCGCTTCGTGGACCGGAAGGTCGGCGAGCGCGTCTACAAGGAGCTGCTGCGGTTCGTCACCGAGATGCGCGACATGCCCGCCCACCCGGCGCGCGGCGCGCTGGACCGGTTCCTCACGGACTTCGCGGCCGACCTCCAGGGCGACACGGACACCCGGGCGCGGGTGGAGCGCCTCAAGTCCGACCTGGTGGCCCGGCCGGAGGTGCAGGACATCATCGCCTCGGCCTGGGCCTCCGTACGCGCCATGATCATCTCGGCGGCGGAGGACGAGCGCAGCGAGCTCCGCCTGCGCGCCCGCGCCTCCCTCCTCTCGCTCGGCACCCGGCTCGCCACCGACGGCCGTCTCCAGGCGAAGGTGGAGCGCTGGGTCGAGGACGCGGCGGTGTACGTCGTCACCACGTACCGCGCCGAGATCACCTCGCTGATCAGCGACACGGTCGCGGGCTGGGACGCCGACCAGACGTCCAAGAAGATCGAGGCCCACATCGGCCGCGACCTGCAGTTCATCCGCATCAACGGCACGGTGGTCGGCGCGCTGGCGGGCCTGCTGATCTACACGATCTCGCACGCGGTGGGCGGCTGACCGCCCCACGGGGCGTCACGAGAGACGACACCAGGGGCGTCCCCGGAGGCGTCGCCGGGCGGGGGACCGGCCCCTGCCCGGCCGGTCACCCGCCCAGCCACTGTGGGGAGGTGCTGTCTTATACGTACGCCGTCGCGCGTGTGTTCAACCGCTTTTCCGGCTGACCGCCCACGACGCCGCCGCCATCCCCCCGGCCACGGAGAACACCGCCGGCCACGCCCCCACCTTCTTGGCCAGCGGATGCGACCCGGCGAATGCCGCCACGTACGCGGCGGTCAGCCCCGCGGCCGCCTTCCCCCCACTCCGCTGCTTCCACTCCCGTGCCGCCAGGGCGCCCGCCGCCGCCAGGGCCACCCCACCGAGCGGCCGCTTCTTCGTCCACCGCGCGACGGCGTACCCCCCGACGAGCCCACTCGCCGCCACCGCCGATGCCGGAATCCTCGCCATGCCGCTGCCCTGCCTTCCCTCGTCCATACGCTCGGTCATGCCCTGGCTCGAGGCTAACGCGGGGGACGGGGCCGGTTGCGGCGGGCTCGGACGAACACTCCCGCGCTCAAGACCAGTGTCGTGCCGAGGACCAGGCCGCTGTAGGTCCGATCCGACATGGATCGCACCATGTCATCCGGGAGGAGCAGTGTCCCTCCCATCACCAGGAGCGCCGCGCCCATGGAGCACAGCGCGCCGATCAACAGCCAGCGCAGCAGCCGGGCCTGGGGTGAGGTGAGGAGGCGTCGGGTCATGATCTGATCCACCTGTCACTTGGTGATGTAGTGGCACTGGGAGGCGCGCTTCGAACCGTTCACGTAGAAGTCCGCGCATGCCTTGCCGTAGTGCTTCAACGTGCGGCTTCTTCGTGTCGACACGGCCGTTGGTGTCCACGTACCGCTCACCCAGCCACACTGTGACGAAAGGATGACAGTAAGTAACCGTCCGGGGGCGGTGCAGGACCCTTCCTGCCACCATCTCGTAACGGCAGGACGGCCCACGGATAAGCGCGCGCCCCCCACGGGCACGAACCGCGCATGCCGACCCCCATCCCGCCGCAGCTCCTCGCCACCGACCCGCTCGTCCTCGCCCAGGACGGCGTCGCCACCGTCCACCAGCTCATGGACCTGGGCTGCGCGTCCTCCGTGATCACCGCCCACTGCCGCCCACCCGGCCCATGGCGCCGCCTCCTGCCCCGGGTGATCGCGCTCCAGGCGACCGCCCCCACCCCACGGCAGCGGCTGCGCGGAGCCCTCCTGTACGCGGGCCCCGACGCCCTCCTCACCGGCCCGGCCGCCCTCGCCCTGTACGGCGTGACCTCCGTACCCGCCCCCGAGGTGGACGTCCTGGTCACCCACCGCGCCGGCCCCCGTGGCCACTCCTACGTCCACGTACGCCCCACCATCCGCCCCGCGCGCCGCGCCGCCGTCACCGGCCTGGCCTGCGCGCCCCTCCCGCGAGCCGTCATGGACGCGATCCCGTACCTCGACACCGAGAACGCGGTCACCACCCTGCTGACGGAGGTCACCGAGCGCGGCCTCTGCCGCCGCGACGACCTGATGGCCGAGGCCCGCGACGCCCAACTGCCTTGCGTCCAAAAGGTGATGGTGATGACGCGATCGGCGGGCGAACACTGATTCGTGCTCGCGACGGGCTGTCCCCGTGGGTAGCCTCAGCCCGTAGCGTCGGGTACCAGGGGGAGCCGTCATGCCGATCAGACCGCGATATCGACGAGTTTCGGCGTTGCAGCGGCAGTTCTTCAACCGCGAGGAACTGCTCGCCATGTACGACGAGGAGTTACGAGGGATCTCCGACCGGCTGCGAATCCTGAACGTCGTCGGAGTCGGCGGAATCGGGAAGTCGCGCCTCATCCAGGAACTGCGCAACCGCACGCCGGAGCACTGTCGTACGGCCCGTCTGATCTCCAACTCCCGACACCCTGACGCCACGGCCCTTCCGCCTCCTCCACGCGGACATCCACCGCAAGAACATGATCCTCACCGACCGGAACCACGTCACCTTCCTGGACTGGGAACTGGCCCTGTGGGGTGACCCGGTCTACGACCTCGCCGACCATCTCCACAAGACCGCCCCCACCGCCGCCGACCGGACGGTCATCACCACCGCCTGGCACCGCGCGGCACCCCCCGAATGCCGCGAGCAGTGGCACGAGGCCCTGGACTACTACCTCGCCTACGAGGCCGTGAAGTCCGCCATCGTCGACACGGTCCGCTGGGGCCGCCGCATCGCCGCCGCCCAGAACGACCAGGCCCGCGCCACCCTGTCCCGCGAACTCGCCTCCAAACTCACCGCTGCCCACCCCCACTGGCCGGCCGAGTCCGCCTCGCCCCCCACGCCGGACGAAGTTCAGGCGGCGGTGGACCGCCGGCTGCCCTGACACCACCCGACGAAGGCCCGCCACGCCTCACCCGACACCGCCATGGCAGGCCCGCCGGGTCGCTTGGAGTCCCGCACGAGCACCCCGACGTCGACCCGTGCGCATTCGACACACTCCGTGCCGCTGCCGCCGCTGTACGACGACTTGAACCATCGGAGGTTCGGCCCGTTCGCCATCAGTGCTCCTCGTGCACGCGCTGTATGAACTCCGCCGAGGCCGGGAGGTCGAGCGCCTGTGCGCGGAGGTAGTCGAACGCCAACTTATAGCGCTCCAGTTCCTTCGGCTTCTCCATGAACAGGCCACCGCCGAGCAGGTCCGCGTAGACGACGTCCAGCTCGGGAGTGGGGCCACCCAGGATCACGAAGCTGCCGACTGCGGCCGCATGGGCTCCTGTTGCGAAGGGCAGGACTTGCAGGGTGATGTGGGGCAGTGCGACGAGGTCCAGCAAATGTCTCAACTGCTCTCGCATGGTCTCGCGACCACCCACGCGTCGCCGTATCACCGCCTCATCGATTACCGCCCAGATGTGCGGAGGTTCGTCGCGATGGAGGAGCTCCTGGCGCTTCATTCGGATGTCGACCATGTGCTGGACTTCGTCCTCGTCGCAGCGCATTTCCGAGGCACGGTGAACGGCTTCCGCGTAGTGGCGGGTCTGGAGGAGGCCCGGCACGTACATGCAGGCGTAGTGGTCTTCACGTACGACCTCGTCCTCGAGCGTGAGCATGAGGTTCATCGACTCAGGGATGGAGTCGGCGAGTGATCGCCACCATCCCTGGATCTTTGCGCCCTTGGCGAGCTCGACGAGTGCTGCTCGCTCCTCGTCGGCGGCTCCGTATTCGCGGCAGAGAGCATCGACAGCAGGCCATTTGACGGTCCCCTCCTTGGTTTCATAGCGGCTCAGCGTGGCCTTGGAAATGCCCACGCGGGCGCCCGCCTCCTCCAGGGTCAAGCCTGCGCGCTCGCGAAGGCGGCGGAGTTCGACGCCTAGTTGGCGTCGACGGGTGGTGGGTCCGACTGGCATGCTCTGCGCCCTTCGTTTCGATCTCCCTGAGGGTGCACGCACTCAGGAGCTAGCAGCAAGGTGGCGCACGCCGGGGGCGCTCGCGCTTGCCACTTGCTTCCTCAGCTCGCCTATGAGAGTTCCATTTTGAGAGTTCCAGTGGAACGCTGATCTGGGCGCGATGATGCGCTCTGCCGCTACCCAAGGGGGCGATCACTGTGGACGTATGCCGTTGCGGAGTCTCACGGAAGAGTTGGGAGATTCCCTTTCTGGCGGAGGCGGAGGAGGTCTCGGGACTCAGAAACGTCATCCGAACTCACCTGCGCCTGTGGGGACTGAGTAAGCAAGTAGACGCCGCACAACTCTGTGTGAGTGAGCTGGTCGCCAACGTCATCACGCATGTCGGCGCCGGTACGCCCACCACGCTCGCCGTCTCCATGAGTGGCACGCATCTCCGTATCGAGGTCCATGACCCCGACACCCGAGCGCTGCCTACCCTCATCCAGGCTGGCCCGGATGCCGAGTGCGGTCGGGGGATGGGGCTCGTCGATGCTGTCGCCGATCGCTGGGGCGTACAGCTACGTGCCGACCGCAAGGTGACCTGGTGCGAGATCGCGACCGGGCTCACTGCACCGGACGGGCACAGTGGCGGCCCGCGCGTGACTCGCGCGGAGGCGATGCTCGCCCTGTACGGGGCGGCCAGGCTGCCTCGGGCTGCGACCCCCAGCCTGCTGAGCGTCGCCGTGGCGGAGGAGGCGGCCATCGACGTGATCGCCGACCTCCTCCACTGGCTACAGGCGCACGGCTGCGACCCGGACGAGGCGCTGGACCGGGCTCAGACGCACTTCGAGGCAGAGCTATACGCCTAGCTCGCCGCGATGGCGGAGTACGTGTAGACGTCGGCAGGGATCTCGTGCTGGAGCTGCCACGTAATGGCCATCGGCTTGCTGCCCTTGTGCTCTACGTACGTGGCAGGGCCGAGCAGCATCCAGGGCTGGGCGCCGCCTATGTCCGTGCTCTTGTAGCGGCGGACAAAGAGCAGCACATGGCTGCCTTCGGCGGCGTGACGCTGGTAGCGCAGGCCGGTGGGTGAGGTGTCGGAGGTTTGGTTCTGTGACTCCCAGTGGAAGAGCGTCTCACTCAGGGCGTAGTCGTGGTAGCGCGTCTGTGGCGAGAAGTCCTTCTCGTCCTTCTCGAGGGTGATGAGCAGCGCGTCGGTTTTGATCGACTCGCACCACTTCACCCCCTCGCGGAAGTCGCCCGGCATAAAGCCGCCAATGAAGGACTGGGCGAGAGCGGGAAGGATTTCTTCGCGGCTGTATGAGGCGTGCACGGTCAGGGGAAGATCCGCGAGGTCGTTCACCATGGGGATGGGGACGTGCTCCGTGTGGGCCAGGTTGTACGCCAGGACCTGTCGGAGTTCATCCCGGAAGGCGCTCTGGTCGCGGAGGGTGGCGAAGCCCTCGTCGTAGCTTGCGAAGCCCTTGCGGGTGAAGCCACCCAGAGGCCAGAGCTGGAAGAACAGCATCCGGGCGTATGCCTGACCGCGGGCGTCGAGTTCGTCGTACGTGGGGGCGTCGTCCTCAAGGAGACGGGTGTAGGCGGCAACTCGGAGCGGGTCGTCGACGTGGAGGAATGAGGGGATGCGCTTCAGTAGTGCGGCTTCGCCCTCTGGCGCGTCCGACTTCAGCAGCCCCGCCCGGCGGAGCAGTCCGGTCCAGGAGTTGCCGTTGCCTCGGTAGAGCTCCTTGAGTTCGCGACCGCTTTCCGCCAGGTAGCGGCTGAGCTGTGGGATGGCGTAATCCGCCACCTCGCGTGCCAGGACTGTGACGTTGACGCCGATCTGGTCCTTGATGTTGGCGATGATCGCCTTCTTCGCCTTCTCCTCAAGGATGATGTGGCAGCCGGAAGGCAGTTGGGGGAAGTCTTGCTCGATGTTGGCCAGGAGCCGCTTGCGGGTCAGGTTCGTGAGAGCCCGGAACTGGTTCTCGAAGCGGAATTCCTTGCGGTGTTGGCCGATGAAGTCCAGGACCGTGAGCACGGCCTTGTTGTCGCTGCGTCGCAGTCCGCGTCCCAGCTGCTGGAGGAAGACCGTGGCGCTGGAGGTGGGGCGTAGGAGGAGCAGAGTGTCCACGTCGGGGATGTCGAGGCCTTCATTGAAGAGGTCGACAGAGAAGATCACCTGGAGGGTGCCGGATGTGAGGTCGGCCAGGGCTTGCTTGCGCTGCTCGGGAGGCGTCTCACCGGACAGGGCGACGGCGTTAAGGCCGGCAACGCGGAAAAACTCCGCCATGAAGTGAGCGTGGGCGACGGTGACGCAGAAGCCGAGAGCCCGCATCGAGGACGGGTCAGCGATCTTGTCCATCACCGCCTTCACGACCAGTCGCGCGCGGGCGTCGTTGCCGGTGAGCACATTGCCCAGGTCGGTCGCGTCGTAGCCTCCGCGCTTCCACTGCACAGCACTCAAGTCGGTGCTGTCACTGATGCCGAAGTAGTGGAAGGGGCTGAGTAGGTCATTCTCCAGGGCCTCCCACAGGCGCATTTCGGCCGCGATCCGCCCGTCGAAGAACTCGTCCTGGACGTTCTTACCGTCCATCCGCTCCGGGGTGGCCGTCAGACCGAGCAGTTCCATGGGTTCGAAGTGGTCGATGATCTTTCGGTACGTCGGTGATGTGCCGTGGTGGAACTCGTCGATCACGATCACGTCGAAGTGGTCATGTGCCAGCTGATCCAGAGCGCGGGCGTTCAGGGATTGCACGCTGGCGAAGACATGGGACCAGCGCTCCGGAATTTCGCCGCTATGGAGGTGCTCGCCGAAGTTCGCGTCATTCAGTACGTCCTGGTAAGTCCGCATCGACTGCTGCAAGATCTCCCGGCGGTGCGCTACGAAAAGCAGTCGCAGATCACGGCCGTACCGCTGGCGGAGCTGCTTGTAATCGAGGGCGGCCATCACCGTCTTGCCGGTCCCGGTCGCAGCCACGAGGAGGTTGCGGTGACGGTCGTGGACGGCCCGTTCGACCTCGAGGCGCTCCAGCATGTCGCGCTGGTGTGGGTACGGTCGTACCTCTAGACCGGACAGCGTGATGCGGGTCGAGGAGGTCGAGGGCGTACCGCCAGCGATGGTGAGGGCCTCGTCGAGGCGGTTCCCGTCGCGTTCGGGGTCGTACGCCTCGAAGGACGGGTCGCTCCAGTAGGCGTCGAAGGTGCCCTCGAATTTGCGGAGGACATCTGGGGTAGCGACGGAGGAGAGCCGGACGTTCCACTCAAGCCCGTCCAGCAACGCCGCCTTGGAGAGGTTCGAGCTTCCCACGTACGCCGTGTCGTAGCCGGTGTCACGACGGAACAGCCATGCCTTGGCGTGGAGGCGGGTGGAACGTGTCTCGTAGTTGACTTTGACCTCCGCGCCGAACTCCTTCACGAGGCGGTCCAGGGCACGGCGTTCGGTGGCCCCGATGTACGTGGTCGTGATGACCCGTATCGGCACTCGTCGTTCAGAGGCGGCCTTCAAGGACTGCTCGATGATGCGGAGCCCATGCCACTTCACGAACGCGCAGAGGAGGTCGACGCGGTCAGCGGTAGCGATCTCGGTACGGAGTTCGAAGCCGAGGCTTGGGTCTTCGGGGGCGTTGGTGATCAGCGCGGTGTCCGAGAGGGGGGTCGCTGGCCGGATCGCGTAGACGCCGGGGGCTTCCTGGCGGGCCAGCGCGAGCAGTTCGCGTGGCCCATCGGCCACGAGCTCCACCCACTCACGAGCGCCCTCCAGCGTGCTGATGGACTCCAGGATGTGGTTCGCGGCGTGTACCCGCTCTTCGGCAGGCAATCCGTGGAGCACTCGGCGCACAGTCTCGGCGATGTGCCTCGCCAGCACGTGCGGGACGGACTCCGGCCCGATGGTGTCGCTGACCTGATGCCATCCCTGATCGGCGATCTCTGCCAGCCGCTGTTCCAGGCGCATGGTGATGAGCTGCTCGTACAGCCCCGCTGACAGGGTCGATGAATCGCTGCCGATCTGAGGCAAGGCTCGCTCCTGTGTGACGTGTGATCGTTGCGGGTGTTCTATCAAGTGGGACTGACAGTCACTAAATGATCGAAGTTCGGCCTAGAAGTGATCGCATGCGAGTTAGTTTTTGCGGATGTCGTTGCGCGATCTGCTCATACGTGTCTCCGAGGACTTCAAGCCCGAGGGCAAGGCCTCTAGTGACCTGCCTGGCCAGGCCCTGCTGTTGGGTGTGAAAGAGAGGCAGGACCTGCCCTGGCCCGAGGGATGCACCGCCCTCGGGTACGGAGGGCAAGGAAACGCCAGCCGCACGCCATGGATCGGCGTGTTCGACCCGACCATCAATGACAAGCCTGGTGAGGGTCTCTACCTCGCGTACATATACCGTTCCGACCTCAGGGCGGTCACGCTCACGCTGCAGCAAGGCATCACGAGCCTGACCGATACGTACGGCAAGGGCGCACGTCTGCACCGCTACTTGACCGCGCAGGCCGAGAAACTGAGGGGTGCGCTGCACCCGACGCTCGCCGACAAGTGGCGGGACGGACTCGACTTGCTCGTCGAGACCAAGTACTGGCGCGCTCGCTCGTACGAGAAGGCCAACGTGGCAGCACGACGCTACGAGCTGGCGAGTATGCCCTCCGACGAGGCGCTGGCCGAGGATCTCAAGGAGGGCGTCCAACTCCTTCGAGACGCCGCCGCGGCGGATCGCCTCCTGTTCCAGGTGCCGAGATCCAGCGAACCGGCTCTTGAGTACCCCGACCACGACCACGGTGGAGACGACAACCTCGGGGGATTCCAGCCAAGGAGCAGCAAGGGCTACTCCGTCGTGATCAAGGGAGGTACGGCGGAGAGACGCCAGGAACACGAGGCGCTCCTGGCGAGGTTCTCCCTCCACGCCCGCGCGTGCGAGTACGAGGCCCACAACAGGGGGGTGCACCCGCGCGACTTGGTTCTCCGTCACCGTGAACACCCGGGGCAGGACTGGCTGGTGGAGGTCAAGACAGTCCTGCCCGGGAGGGAGTACCTCGCGGGGCGTGAAGCCGTGGGCCAACTCTTCGAGTACCGCCACGTGCACTACACACTCCACGGTAAGCCAGCACCGCACCTCATCGCCCTCTTCACCCACGACATAGGGGACTACGCCGACTACCTCGAGACCCTTGGCATCGCGTCCATCTGGGAGCGCCCTGGCGGTTGGGGAGGCTCGTCGCTCGCCGCCGAATGGCGACTGACCATCTAGACGGCCGGTTCAGCCGTTGTCGCAGCCCACGCCGTCGTTGTCGCGGTCGAGGTGGCGGCCGTAGCCCGGGTCGCCGCGGCGGACCGGGGTGGCGCCGGCGGCGCGGGCGTCGGCGCAGTTGCTGTAGTAGACGTCGCCGCCGGTGTCCGAATCGGCGTTGCCCGAGTCGTCGTTGGCCGCCGCGGGGGCCTCGCGGGTGACCGTGGCCGTCGCCGTGACCGTTTCGGTGACGGTGACCGTGGGGGCCGGGGCGGGGGCGGCCGTGGGGGTTGCGGTGGCCGTGGCGGTGGCCGTGGTGGTCACCGTGACGGCTGGGGCGGCTTTGGTGGCGGCCGACTTGGGGGCCTCCTCGGCGCTCACGGCTCCGCAGCCCGTGCCGATCAGCAGGAGCAGCAGGCCGCCCGCCCAGACGCGCTTCATGCGGTACAGGGGGCGGGCGGCGGATGGCTGCTGGTACGGGGTGCTCATGGGCACATGTCTCCCTCACACAGGGACTGGGGCTGTGTGGGGGAACAGGAGCCAGTCAGCGGCAGTAGTCAATTGTGAAAGTACTGCATGCGGAAGGTGAAGAGGAGGGGAACGGTCCAATTCCCGAACGGTCAGATCTGCGCCGTGCCGTGGCAGTCGCCGTACTTCGTGCCCGAGCCGCACCAGCAGGGGGAGGTGCGGGCCGGGGGCCAGGGGGTGGCGCGGCCGCGGGCGGCGAGGGTGGTGGCGTATTGGGGGAGGAGCGCCGCGTTGGAGGGGGAGGTGGCCTCCGAGGCCGCGAACGCTTCGTACGAGGGGACCGTGCCCTGGACGATGCCCAGGTTCGGGGTGCCCGCGGCGGCGAGTTCGCGGAGGGAGGCTTCGAGGTCGGTGAGGTGGGCCTCGTGGGTCGGGTACTCGGACTCCAGCTCCGGATAGGCGGCCAGCAGCTCGGTCAGCTCGTCGGCCGGCCAGAGCAGGACCGCGACCGGGAACGGGCGGGACAGGGCCGTCCGGTACGAGCCGAGCTCGCTGCGCAGGCGCGCGATCTCCGCCTGGAGCTCGGCCGGGTCGGAGGAGCCGAGCGACCACAGGCGCTTCGGGTCGTGCAGCTCGTCCAACGGCACGGCGCCCCTGTGGAGGCGGTCCGCCAGGACGTCCCAGTCGTCGTGGCGCAGCGCGAGCAGGCGGCGCACCCGGTGCCGGCCCACCAGGAGCGACTGGGTCGGGTACGGGACCTCGTCGTCCGGTGAGGGGACCAGGGTCGTCACGGCGGTGGTGAACGTCGTCTCGGAGGCCTCCAGCTCGTCGTGGGCCTCCAGTGTCTCCGCGACGATCTCCCATGCGGCCGGGTCGGAGGGCGGTGTGGCGCGGAGGCCCTCGATGATGGCCCGGGCCTCGGCCTCGTGGCCGTACTCCCACAGGTTGGCCGCCTTCAGGGCCTTGACCAGGTGCGGGTTCTCCGGAGGCGGCGTCGCGGCCAGGAGGTCGTCGTACAGCGTCGTCGCCCGAGCGCGGGCGCCGGCCAGCTCCAGGTGGGCGGCCGCCCGGAGCAGCAGCGGTTCCCGGTCCTCGGGGTACCGCTCCGCGGTGCGCAGCAGACGCTCGGCTTCGGTGATGTGATCGGCAGGCGTGTCGGGGCGCATGGGTGACACCGTACTGCTGTGCGGCGGGTCTGGTGGGTTGGCGGGCGAGCACCTATGGTGCCGCCGTGCGCGAGCGGATACCAGTGGTGGTACGGCAGCGGCGGCGCGGGTGGCGCGGGGCGTTCGCCCGTGGGGTGTGGGCGGCGGGTGAGCTGGCTGTCACGGCCGGGGTGGTGCTCCTGCTCCTCGTCGTCCATCAGTTCTGGTGGACCAACCAGCAGGCGCGCGCCGGTGCGCAGCGCCAGGTCCACGCCCTGGAGCGGGAGTGGGCGGGGGAAGCGGCGGCGCCCCCGGCGGCTCCCCCGGCCGCGCCCCCAGCCGCTCCCCCGGCGGAGCAGGAGCGGGACGCCTCCGCAGGGCCGCCGCTCGGGAGGGAGCCGGCTCGGGAGTCTTCGGCCGCGGTGCCCGCCGGGGAGCCGCGTCCCGCCGCCCGGGATGCTCCCGCCTACGCCGTCCTCCGCATCCCCGCCCTCCGCGTGACCGTCCCCGTCGCCCGCGGCGTCGCCAGGCGCGGCGTGCTCGACAAGGGGTACGTCGGCCACTACCCCGGCACCGCCCTGCCCGGCCGGCTGGGGAACTTCGCCCTCGCCGGGCACCGCAACACCCACGGCGAGCCCTTCCGCTACATCAACCGGCTCCGGAAGGGGGACGAGATCGTCGTGGAGACGCGGGACGGGGTCTTCACGTACGTGGTCGACCGCATGCTCGCGCGGACCTCGCCCCGCGACACCGCCGCCATCGCCCCCGTACCCAAGGGCTACGACGAGCCCGGCCGCTACGTGACCCTCACCACATGCACTCCTGAGTACAGTTCGACGCACCGGCTCATCGTGTGGGGGAAACTGAGGTGAGGAAGGGGGGCGGCATGAGTGCTCTTGTCGCGCGGCTGGCGCGCTGTGGTCTCCTCGGTTTCCTGCTGTTCCTCTTCTCCGAGGGCCTGTACGCCGAGGGCGGCGCCCTCTCCGCTGCCGTGGCGCTCGCCGCCGTCGCCTCCGAGCTCGTCGCGTGCGCCGTCATCGCCGCGCGCTGCGTGCCCGCCGTACCGCCGACACGGGTGCGTACGGCCATCCGCGACCGTGAGCAGCGCACGGCGTTCCTGCCACAGCGCGATCCCGACGCCTCCGGGCGCCGGCGGCCCCGAGCGCCCGGCCGTCTCGTCGTGACGGCCGCGTAGGGGTTCTCCTTCCGGGCTCGCCCCGCGCGGTTCCGTCCTGCCGAAATCCCGATTTCCGGTACGACGAGACCCTCGGAGGGCTCCTTTCCATGTCCGTTTTCGCCTCGCTGGTCGAGCAGCTCGCCGCCCTGCTCCAGCCCCTGTTCCACGGCTCCGCCACCGCCGCCGCCATCGTCGTGTTCACCATGCTCGTCCGGCTCGCCGTGCACCCGCTGTCCCGGGCCGCCGCGCGCGGGCAGAAGGCGCGTACGCGGCTGGCGCCGCAGATCGCCGAGCTGCGCAGGAAGCACGCCAAGGACCCCGAGCGGTTGCAGCGGGCGGTGCTGGAGCTGCATGCCGAGGAGAAGGTGTCGCCGCTGGCCGGCTGCCTGCCGAGCCTCCTTCAGGCACCTGCCTTTTTCCTGATGTATCACCTGTTCTCGGGCGGAACGATGGCGGGGCACACCCTGCTCGCCGCGCCCCTCGTCGGGCGCTGGACGGACGCCCTGGCCGATGGCGGCGTCTTCGGGGCCGCCGGGCTGGTGTACGTGGCGTTGTTCGTGATCGTCGCCGCCCTGGCCACGTACACGTACCGGCGTACGAAGGGGCAGATGGCGGAGCTGGGCGAGGGGATGGCCGGTGGCCCGGGCGCGGGGATGGGGAAGGTGATGCCGCTGCTGTCCTTCGCGACGCTCGTCACCGTCGCCGTGGTGCCGCTCGCCGCCGCGCTCTACGTCGTCACGAGCACGGCGTGGACCGCTGCCGAGCGGGCCTACCTGTACCGCGAGACGTCCACGGTGTGAACGGGGTCTTGCGGGGTGATCCGATGTCTTGGAGGATCGACCAATCCTCCGATGGCCGCACTCCATCGGCCGGGGCCTACCTCGACCACAGGGAGAAGACCATGAAGCTGCTGCGCGTCGGTACGGCGGGCGCCGAGCGCCCCGCGCTGCTCGACCAGGACGGGGTCCTGCGGGACCTGTCGGCGGTCGTCCAGGACATCGACGGGAGCCTGCTCTCGGACGCCTCCGCGCTCGACCGCGTCAGGGCCGCCGTCGGCGCCGGTGTGCTGCCCGTGCTGGACCCGGCCGGGTTGCGGATCGGGCCGCCGGTCGCGCGGATCGGCAAGGTCGTGTGCATCGGGCTGAACTACCACGACCACGCCGCCGAGACGGGCCAGGCGACCCCCGCCGAGCCGGTCGTCTTCCTCAAAGCGCCCGACACGGTCGTCGGGCCGGACGACACCGTGCTCGTACCGCGCGGCAGCCGCAAGACCGACTGGGAGGTCGAGCTCGCGGTAGTCATCGGACGTACGGCCCGCTATGTGGATTCGGCGGAGGCCGCGCTCGCGCATGTCGCCGGGTACGCGGTCGCCCATGACGTGTCCGAGCGCGAGTTCCAGATCGAGCGCGGCGGCACCTGGGACAAGGGCAAGAACTGCGAGACGTTCAACCCGCTGGGCCCCTGGCTCGTGACGGCGGACGAGGTGCCGGATCCGCAGGCGCTGTCGCTGAAGCTCTGGGTGAACGGTGAGCTGAAACAGGACGGCTCCACGTCCGACCAGATCTTCCCCGTCGGCGAAGTGGTGCGCTACGTCAGCCAGTTCATGACCCTCTACCCGGGCGACGTCATCAACACCGGTACGCCGGCGGGCGTGGCCATGGGCCAGCCGGAGCCGAAGCCGTACCTCCGCGCCGGGGACGTCGTGGAACTGGAGGTCGAGGGGCTCGGGCGGCAGCGCCAGGAGCTCAAGGACGCCTGACGAGGACGTTCGGCGGGGGCCGCCTGACGGGTGCCTGACGCAAGACGAGACGGGCCGCCCGGGCATCGGGCGGCCCGTTGGCGTCGGGCGGCACAGACATGAGAGGCGGGTGCCAGGATCCACGTACGGATGCTCCCGGCTGTCACGCCCTGTCCATGGATCTCGGGTGCCCCCGATTCTTCGCGGCCTGGGCTCCGGGACGCGCTGGAGGGCGAAGTACGGCCCAGGCTGATCCAGTCGTCCTCGTGACGGGTCATCCCGTGGCGTCGACGACGCCGCCGCTGAGCCGCATACCCATGGTGTGTCCCCGCGTCGATGCCGGACGACCGGGGCAGCCGGTCGTGCAGAGTATCGATCCGTCAGGCCAACTCGCCGTCAGCGAAACCCCATTGGGCCCGGACCCTGTGTGGGGGAGGATGGTGGAATGGCGAACCTGAGCAGACGAGCCGAATTCTTCACGGGCAGCGAGAACGATCCCCGGTTCAGCGGCCCGGCGACCGGCGACGAGCGGGGCATGCTCGTCGGCTTTCTGGAGGCCCAGCGCGCGACTCTGGAGCTGAAGTGCTCCGGTCTGGAAGAGGAGTTGTCCAGGCGGTCCGTGGAACCGTCCACTCTCTCGCTGCTCGGTCTGATCAGGCACCTCGCGGATGTGGAGCGCCGCTGGTTCCGGAAGGTGCTGGCCGGGCAGGACGCGGCGCCCCTCTTCTCCTCGAGTGCCGCCCCTGACGGGGACTTCGACGGTGCGGTGTCCGACCCCGCGGTCATCGCGGAGGCGTGGGAGGCGTGGCGCTCAGAAGTGGCCTTCGCCTCCCGTTTCGTCGCCGAGGCGCCCGACCTCGATGCCGAGGGCCACGACGCGTGGCGCGGCACGGTGTCGCTGCGGTGGGTGCTCATCCACATGGTCGAGGAGTACGCCCGTCACAACGGGCACGCCGATCTGCTGCGTGAGCGGATCGACGGAGCGGTAGGTGTGTGAGCGCAAGGCCCGGCTCCCCCGAGGTGGCGGACGGGGCCGGCCAACGGCAACGGTCGGAGGCCACGGTGGGGAGCAACTGCGGAGTGCTGCCAGGCAATGCGGCGGAGTGAGACCCCCCGTGGCCGACGAATCCCCGACTCGAAGCACCGAAGTCTGTC
The DNA here is from genome assembly GCF_040300825.1 of Streptomyces sp. NPDC000229. Taxonomy (NCBI): domain Bacteria; kingdom Bacillati; phylum Actinomycetota; class Actinomycetes; order Kitasatosporales; family Streptomycetaceae; genus Streptomyces; species Streptomyces sp. NPDC000229. The sequence goes on along the minus strand of NZ_JBEPEL010000001.1, from coordinate 272,529 downwards.
CGGCGCATCTGGGAGCCTGACCAGCGGGTTGCCTGTCGCGTCATCCAGAATGCCCGTATGACCGATCTTGTTGAGATGTCGCCGGGACGGCTGCCCGCGTCCATTGCCGCCGGCGAGCTGCTTTCCCTCGCTGCGGGGTATCACGCCCGTACCGTGAGGCCGCTGGGCACGCGGGAAGCATCGGGGCACCTGGTGAAGGTGTACGCGATCGAGGCGCCTGGGCGTGTGGTGGGCGGGCAGGAGGAGTCCGCGGCGCTGAGGCTCGCTGCGGACCACCTGGCGTCGGGGGGTGCCCGCGGTTCTCTGGGACTGGCCGTCCTGCTCGTGCATGCCGGCGGTGACGGCGACTACGTCCTGGTGCACACGTGGATCGAGGGATACATGTCCGATCTGGTGGTGTTCACCGGCCCGGCCGGGGGCACTGGTCGGATGCGGCCGGGCCGACAGGGTCTCGCCCCCTGTGTGTGGGAGGCAGCGGTGCTGGCCCACGAGCGGAACGCTTTCAGCGAGTATGTGCTGGACGGGGACGGCGAACTCGAGACACGTCTGCGGGCCTGGGGCGACGACGTCCTGAGGGGAGAGGTCCGGTAGGGGAGGGGGCGGTCATGCCCGCCCATCCCTCCGCGGGGGCACGGCCGGCCCCGGTCACTGCCGTGCCAGGGGCTCGTCCCCGCCGGGGTCAGCGGGGAGCGGCCAGGCGGGCGTAGCGGCCGGGGGTGATGCCCACGAGACGCTTGATGTGCCGGGTCAGATGCGACTGGTCGTAGAAGCCGGCCGCGGCGGCCACCTCGCCGGGTGGCTGCCCGTCGAGCAGCAGTCGCCGGGCCCGGTCGACGCGGCGGGCCATCAGGTACTGGTGCGGGGCGATGCCGAAGGCGGCGCTGAACGCCCGCACCAGGTGAGCGGGGTGGGTGTGCAGCAGCTTCGCGGCCTCCTCCAGGGAAAGCCCCTGCAGCAACCGTTCGTCGAGGAGTTCCCGGAGGTTCTGCGCCACGCCGCGGTCGGGCTCGGGCGGTCCGGCGGTGAGCCGTGGCCGCAGGTGGCCGCGGAGTCGCTCCCCGATCAGGGCGAGTCGGCTCTCCGCCTCCAGTTCGTCGCCCCGGTTCGCGAGGGCCGTGTGCAACTGCCCGACGCGCTGTCGCAGGACGGGGTCGAGCAGGTCGGGGCCGTCCACCGCGGGGCCGATGAAGCTCTCGTCCAGCTCGGTCAGGTCCAGGTAGAGCACCCGCTTGCGGAAGCCCTGCGGGGTGGCGGGTGAGCCGTTGTGCGGAACGTGCGGCGGGAGCAGGGACACCGTGCCGCGCGGGGTGCCGCGCTCGTGGCGGTTCAGGTCGTAGCGGACCGCTCCGTCGTCGACGATCAGCAAGGTCCATGCGTCGTGGACGTGCATCGGGTACGCGTGCTCGGTGAAGTGGGCGTGGAAGACCTCCACGACACCCGTCACCCGCGGGCGCCACGCGGAAACCTCCTGCCGGGCCACCATGCAAAGAACGTACAAGACGGCTCGGTGCGGCGGTGGGCAGTCTCGGTGCATGACGACCACGACGACGACCGAGAGCACGCCCGTACGTTTCGACACCAAGATCGCCGTCCTGCTGCGTGAGGACCTGGAGACCTGGCAGCGGCTGAACGTGACCGCGTTCCTGGTCAGCGGTCTCGGCTCGGAGCTCCCCGAGGTGATCGGCGAAGCGTACGCCGACGCCGACGGCACCCCCTATCTGCCGATGTTCCGTCAGCCCGTCCTGGTCTTCGAGGCGACGAAGGAGACGCTGACCGCCGCGCACGGCCGCGCCCTGTCCCGCTCGCTTCCCCGGTCGGTGTTCACCTCCGACCTCTTCGCCACCGGCAACGACCGCGACAATCGCGCGGCGGTACGGGCCGTGCCGAAGGACCAGTTGGACCTGGTGGGTCTCGCCGTGTACGGGCCGCGCAACGCGATCGACAAGGTGATCAAGGGCAGCCGGTTGCACCCCTGAGTGCCGGAGGCCGGCCCGAGGGGAAACCGGAGGGGAAAAGGCGGGCCACCCCTCGGGGGAGGGGGGTGGCCCGCCGGCTCAAAGGGCGCTGACGAGGCGCTCCAGCGCCTCCACCACCAGCGCGTGGTCCTCCAGCTGCGGCAGGCCCGAGACGGTGACCGTGCCGATGACGCCCGCGCCCATGACCGTGATCGGGAACGAGCCGCCGTGGGCCGCGTAACGGTCCGGGTCCAGGCGGGAGTCCGTGTCGAAGGACTTGCCCTTGGCCCGGAATCGGGTGCCGACCAGGAGGGAGCTCTCGGCGTACCGCTCGACGACGCGGCGCTTGCGGTCGATCCAGGCGTCGTTGTCCGCGCTGGAGCCGGGCAGCGCGGCGTGGAACACCTGTTGCGCGCCGCGCCGGATGTCGACGGCGACCGGGGCGTTCCGCTCGCGGGCCAGCTCCACCAGGAGCGTGCCGAGCGTCCAGGCGTCGTCGTACGTGAAGCGGGGGAGGGTCAGGCGGGCCTGCTCCTCCTCCAGCCGCGCCACGTCCGGCGCCGTCACAGCGTCACCGTCACACCGTCGCGGGCCGAGCGGCGCGCCGCCTCCAGGACGTCCAGCGCGGCCGCCGCCTCGTGGGCGGTGACCGGCGGGGGTGTGCCGTCGCGCAGGGCGGCGGCGATCGAGGCGTAGTACGCCGGGTAGTCGCCCGGGAGGGACTCGACCGGGGTGCCACCGCCGGTGAGGGGGGACTCTCCGGCGCCGAGGCGGCCCCACAGGGACTCCGGTTCGGTGCCCCAACCGGGGCCGGGGCGCTCGCCCTCGCGCAGCGCCGCCTCCTGCGGGTCCAGGCCGTACTTGACGTACCCCGCCCGTGAGCCCAGCACCCGGAAGCGCGGGCCCAGCTGGGCGGCCGTGGCGCTCACGTACAGGTGGGAGCGGACACCGCTCGCGTGCGTGATCGCGATGAACGTGTCGTCGTCCGCCTCGGCGCCCTCACGGCGTACGTCGGACTCGGCGTACACCCGCGCCGCGGGGCCGAACAGCACGAGCGCCTGGTCGACGACATGGCTGCCCAGGTCGTACAGCAGCCCGCCGAACTCCTCCGGCGCGCCCGACTCGCGCCAGCCGCCCTTGAGCTGGGGCCGCCACCGCTCGAAGCGGGACTCGAAGCGCTGTACGTCACCGAGGTCACCGCGCTCGATCAGCGAGCGGAGGGTGAGGAAGTCGTTGTCCCAGCGGCGGTTCTGGAAGACGGAGAGGAGCAGGCCGCGCTCCTCGGCGAGGGCGGCGAGCCCGCGCGCCTCGGCCGCCGTGCCGGCGACCGGCTTGTCGACGACGACCGGCAGACCGGCCTCGAGGGCGGCGGTCGCGAGCGGAACGTGCGTCTTGTTGGGCGAGGCGATGACGATCAGGTCCAGCTCGCCGGGGCGGGACCACAGCTCGTCCGGCGACGCGGCGACGCGGACGCCCGGGAACGTGCTCCGGGCCTGCTGCTGCCGCTCCGGGTTGGACGTGACGACCGTGTCGAGGACCAGGCCCTCGGTCGCGGCGATCAGCGGGGCGTGGAAGACGGAGCCCGCCAGCCCATGGCCGACGAGTCCGACGCGCAGCGGTCCGTTCATGCCTGCCACTTAAGCAACGCTGTTGCCAAAGTGCAAGCGGGCGCGACAATGGGACGGTGAACAGCGATACGGGTGTGAACCTGCCGGCTCTCCGCAGCCACAACGCCGCGCTCGTGCTCAACCTGTTGCGCGCGGCGGGCGAGGACGGGGCCAGCCGGCTGGAACTGGCCGAGCGGACCGGGCTCACCCCGCAGGCGGTCAGCAAGATCACCGCCCGGCTGCGGGACGAGGGGCTCGCGACCGACGCGGGGCGGCGCGCCTCCACGGGCGGCAAGCCGCGCACCGTCCTGCGGCTCGTCCCCGGCGCCGCCCACGCCGTGGGCCTGCACCTGGACCGGGACGAGCTCACCGCGGTCCTCGTCGACCTCGCGGGCGTCGTCGTGGCGTCGAGCGTCGTACCGCTCGACCTGGGCTCGGGAGCCGAGGTGGTCATGGAGGTGGTCGCCGGCGAGGTCGCCGCGCTCACCACGCGGACGGTGCTCGGGGTGGGCGTCGCCATGCCCGGCCCGCTCGACCACGCGGCGGGCGTCCCGCACCGGGTGACCCGCTTCCCCGAGTGGGACGGCTTCCCGCTGCGCGACGCGCTCGCGCGGCGGCTCGGGCTGCCCGTGGTGCTCGACAAGGACACGAACGCGGCGGCACTGAATCTCGCCCTGAGCGGGGCGGGCGGGGACTCGTTCGCGTACCTCCACCTCGGTACGGGTCTGGGCGCGGGGCTCGTCCTCGGTGGCGCCGTGTACCGGGGCGCGCGGACGGGCGCGGGGGAGTTCGGGCACCAGACCATCCAGCTGGACGGCCCGGTCTGCGGGTGCGGCGGGCGCGGCTGCCTGGAGGCGCTGTGCCTGGCCGCCGTCGCGCGGGGCGACCTCGCCGAAGCGGCCAGGGTGCTGGGCGCCGGGGCGGCCAACCTCGTCAAGCTCCTCGACATCGATCGCGTGCTGCTGGGCGGCCGCGTGGTGACCGGCGCGGTGGAGCCCTTCGTACGGGGCGTGCGCGCCGTCCTGGAGGAGCGCGCCCGGCGCGCGGGCGACCCCGTGGTGCCCGTGACCCTCGCGGAGGGCTCCGCCCACCCGGTCGCGGAAGGCGCCGCGCAGCTGGTCCTCGCCCCGGTCTTCGGCCGGTAGCCGGGGCCCGGGGCGGGTGTCCCGGCCGCCGGCGGCGCCGGGGGCCCGGCCGGCCCGGGCATTGGGCCGATCGGGCGCATCAGCGGTGCCGTACGGCGGGACGTGGCCGCTTCGGCGGTGTGTCGGCGTGCGGGCGTGGGACGTTCTCGGGGCACGACCGTCCACCCGCCGCCAAAGGTTCCCCATGCGATTGCGCAACGTCACCGACCTCGGCGCCACCGTCGCCGTCGCCGTACTCGCACTCACCGCGGCGGCCCCCGCGGCGGCCGCGCCGCTGGTACCTGCCGCCCCCGCCGCCCCCCACGCCCCCGCGGACGGCACCGCGGCGTACGAGGCCGCCGCGCCCGACCGTCAGCCCACCTGCGGCAACGCCTCCGCCGCCGACTTCCCGATCCGCACCCGTATCGTCGGCGGCCCCACCGCCTACCGCCCCGGCGGCGGGTTCCACACCTGGAAGGTGGAGCTGACCAACACCACCACCGAGCCCTGCGGCAACATCCACCCCGTCATCGTCTTCACCGACCGCGCCCGCGCCCTCCGCCCCGGCCAGATCCAGCTGGAGTTCTACGAGAACGGCGGCAAGGGCCGTCAGCAGCCCGTCACCATCGAGACGACCGAGGAACACGAACTCGTCGGCGTTCTGGACGACGATGCCGAGGGCGGCGACCGGTTCCGTGGCTTCACCGTCCCGCCGGGACGGACCGTCACCGTGCCCGTCCGCCTCGCCTTCACCTCCGACGCCCGGCCCGACACGGTCACCGCGAACGCCGCGGTCGTCCAGCGGCGCGGTGACGACGGCGACTGGGTGGGCGAGTCCGCCGACTACCGGTTCGCCCTCGTGGACGAGGAACCCGCCAGCGAGTTCGCCGAGGAACTGCCCAGGACCGGCCGGAACGTCCTGTTCGTGGCCGCTGCCTCGGTCGTCGCCTTCCTCCTGGGAGCCGGGACGCTCTCCCTGGCCGGGTGGCTCCGGGGCCGGAAGGGCTGACCGACGCCCCGCGTTCACCCTCGCGTTCACGTATGTCTGCGAACATCCCGTCCGTGGATTACGTGGACTACCCGAACGGCCAGGCACCTGGCGCACCCGTCCGCTCCGGTGTCCCGGAGCACGGCCGCGTCCCCAAGTACTACGCGGTCAAGGCCCATGTGGCGGCGCTCATCGACGAGTTGGGCGAGGGGCAGGCGCTGCCTGCCGAGCGGGACCTGGCCGTACGCTACGAGGTCTCCCGCGAGACCGTACGCCAGGCTCTCCGCGAGCTGTTGCTGGAGGGCCGGCTGCGCCGCCAGGGGCGTGGCACGGTGGTCGCCGGGCCCAAGCTGGAGCAGCCGCTGTCGCTCGCCAGCTACACCGAGGGCGTACGCCGCCAGGGCCGCCGCCCCGGCCGCAACCTGGTGACGCTCGACCGCTTCCCCTGCCCCGCCGCGCTCGCCGCCGACCTGGGTGCCGAACCGGGCGAACCCGTCTGGCACATGGAGCGCGTGCTGCTCGCCGACGACGAGCGGGTCGGCCTGGAGAGCACGTACGTCACCGAGGCCCGAGTGCCGCGCCTGGACAGCGACTTCGACCCGGACTCGTCCTTCTACGCCTACCTCCGTGAACGGCTCGGCATCGACTTCGGCGACGCCGACGAGCGCATCGAGACGGTTCTGGCCACCCCGCGCGAGGCGCTGCTCATCGGCACCCCGCCCGCCCTGCCGATGCTGCTGCTCCACCGCCTGTCCCGGGACACGGCGGGCCGCCCGCTGGAACGGGTGCGGACCCTCTACCGCGGTGACCGGTTCAGTTTCACCACGCGCCTCGGAACCCAGAGGTAAGTCACGGGAAGATAACGGGTCTAGGCCAACCTTGAGGGGGCGTTCACCTTCCCGTCGCCGACCCGACCGGCCCGCGCCACCCACCGCCACGACCGTTTCCGTCCGTGAGAGTCATCGTCGTAGGAGCCGGCGTGGTGGGCACCATGCACGCCTGGCACGCAGTGGAACGCGGCCACGAGGTCGTACAGATCGAGCGCGAGATCGAGGCCCGCGGGGCCTCCCTCCGCAACTTCGGCCAGATCTGGGTGAGCGGCCGCGCAGCCGGCGAGGAGCTGGAAACCGCTCTGCGCGCCCGCGAGTTGTGGGAGTCCATCGGCGCCCGGGTGCCGGAGCTGGGCTTCCGGGCCATCGGCTCGCTCACCCCCGTCCGCACCGACCTGGAACTGGCCGTCGCCGAAGCCGCGGTCGCCCGCCCCGATGCCGCCGCCCGTGGCTTCAAGCTGGTCACCGCCGACGACGCCCGCGCCATGAACCCCGCCCTCCGCGGCGACTTCCGCGCCGCCCTGTGGTGCGAGCGGGACGCGGCCGTCGAGCCCCGCCCCGCCCAGCTCGCGCTGCGGAAGGCCCTCCGCGCCTCCGGGCGGTACACCTTCCTCCCCGGCCGCGAGGTGCGCGACCTCGTGGGGGAGAACGGGGTGCGGGACGACCACGGCGACGTCCACACCGGTGACGCCGTCGTGCTGTGCACCGGCGCGTGGCTCGGCGGGCTCGTCCGGGAGGTCGCGGGCGACATCCCCGTACGCCGCGTACGCCTCCAGATGATGCAGACCGACCCGCTCGACGAGCCCCTGACCACGTCCGTCGCCGACGCCGACAGCTTCCGCTACTACCCGGCGTACGACTCCACCGCCCTGGACGCCGGGCAGGCCCAGGAGCCGGTCGCCGCCGCGCACCGGATGCAGCTGCTCATGGTGCAGCGCCTCGACGGCGGGCTGACCATCGGCGACACCCACGAGTACGAGCACCCCTTCGCCTTCGACACCCTCGAAGACCCCTACGAGCACCTCACCCGTGTCGTCGCATCCCTCCTCGGACGCCCGCTGCCGCCCGTCCGCCGCCGCTGGGCCGGGGTGTACGCGCAGTGCACCGACCCCGGCCGCGTCGTCCACCGCCAGCAGGTGCGGGGCGTCGTCTGGCTGGTGACGGGCCCCGGCGGACGCGGCATGACGTGCTCGCCCGCCATCGCCGAAACGACCGCGAACGACCTGGGCTGGTGACCATGACGATGCGTATGAACCTCGTCGTCCTCGACATGGCCGGTACGACCGTCGCCGACGGCGGCCTCGTCGAGGAGGCCTTCGCCACGGCCGCCCGCCACCTGGGCGAGGACCCGGCGCCCATGCTGGACCACGTCCGCGCCACCATGGGCGAGTCCAAGATCTCCGTCTTCCGCCACCTCTTCGGGGACGAGACCCGTGCCCAGCAGGCCAACACCGCCTTCGAGGAGGCGTACGGGAAGCTCGTCGCCGCCGGACGGATCGAACCCGTCCCGGGTGCCGCCGATGCCATCCGGACGCTCAGGGAAGAGGGCCGCACGGTGGTCCTGACCACCGGTTTCGCCCGCGTCACCCAGGACGCGATCCTCGACGCACTCGGCTGGCGGGACCTCGTCGGGCTGACGCTGTGCCCGGCCGACACCGCATGCGGACGCGGGCGCCCCTACCCCGACATGGTCCTCACCGCCCTCCTCCGCACGGGCGCGGCGGACGGCGTCCAGGGCGCCGCGGTCGCCGGGGACACCTCGTACGACATGCTCAGCGGCGTACGCGCCGGGGCCCGGGTCGTCGCCGGTGTGCTGACGGGCGCGCACGACGCCGACACGCTGCGGGACGCGGGCGCCACGCACATCCTCGGCTCGGTCGCCGGACTGCCCGACCTGCTGGCCCGGGTGGAAGCATGACCAGCGGCATACGCTTCGAGAACGTCTCCGTCGCGTACGGGAAGAACATCGTCCTCGACTCCCTCGACCTGACCGTCGAACCCGGCGAGGTCATGGCACTGCTCGGGCCGTCCGGCTCCGGCAAGACCACCGCGTTGCGCGCCGTCGCCGGGTTCGTGCGCCCGGCCTCGGGGCGGGTGTTCCTCGGCGGCCGTGACGTCACGGCGCTGCCCCCGCACCGGCGGGGCATCGGGATGGTCGTCCAGAGCTACGCGCTGTTCCCGCACATGCGGGTCGAGGACAACGTGGCGTTCGGGCTGCGCGCCCGGAAGGCACCGAAGGGCGAGATACCGGGCCGGGTCGCCGAAGCGCTGGAGCTGACCGGCATGGCCGCGTACGCCGGGCGCTACCCGCGCGAACTGTCCGGCGGCCAACAGCAGCGCGTCGCCATCGCGCGGGCGCTCGCCATCCGGCCGGGCGTGCTGCTGCTGGACGAGCCGCTGTCGGCACTCGACGCGCAACTGCGCTCCGGGATGCTGGCGGAACTGGCGCGGCTGCACCGCGAACTGCCGGACGTGTCCCTCCTGTACGTCACCCACGACCAGGTCGAGGCGCTGACGCTGGCCGACCGGATCGCCGTCATGGACCGGGCGCGGCTGCGGGACTGCGGCACGCCCCGGGAGCTGTACCGGCGGCCGCGTACGGAGTTCACGGCGTCGTTCGTCGGCAGTGCGAACCTCCTGCCGGTGACGGTCACCGGCGACGGGGTGACCTTCGCCGGCCGCGAGCTGAAGGTGCCGACGGCCGCCGCCGCCCGTGGCGCGCGGGCCACCCTGTGCGTCCGGCCGCACCTCATCGGCCTCGGCGACGGCCCGAACGCCCTGCACGGCACGCTCGCCGAGGTCCAGTGGCGGGGCGCGACGCACCGGCTGTACGTCGACGTCGGCGGCCACCGGCTGATGGCCGACCTCCGCGAACTCCGGGACCCGCCGCACCCGGGCGCCCCCGTGACGCTCCACTTCGCGCCGGACGACGCGGTGCTGCTGGGAGCGGGGGTGGTCGCCCATGGCTAGCACGGGCACCCTGGTGGGCGGCGCGGCCACCGACGGCGCCAGGGGGAGCGGAGGCGTACCCGCCTGGGTGTGGGCCCTGCCGCCCGTCGCCGTCCTCGCCCTCGCGTTCCTCTACCCCCTCGCCCTCGTCGTACGGGAATCCCTCGCGCCCGGGGCGTACGGCGACGTCTTCGCGTCGGAGGCGTTCCGCGAGGCGCTGGGGACGACCGTGTGGCTGGCCGTCGGGGCGACCGTCGGGTGCCTGGTCCTGGGGTTCACGCTCGCGCTCATCATCGCTTTCGTGCCGTTCCCCGGAGGCAGGTCGGTGGCCAAGTTCATCGACGTCTTCCTCTCCTTCCCCTCCTTCCTCATCACGCTCGCCCTCCTCTTCCTCTACGGCACCGTCGGCATGGCCAACGGCCTGTGGACGGGCGTCACCGGCGCCGCCGAAGGACCGTTCCGGTTCCTGACCACGCCGTGGGGCGTACTGCTCGCCGAGATCACGTACTTCACGCCCTTCGTGATGCGCCCGCTGCTCGGCGCGTTCGCGCAGATCGACACCGCGCAGCTGGAGGTGGCGTCCTCGCTGGGTGCCCGGCCCGCGCGGATCGTGCGGCGGGTGATCCTGCCGGAGGCGCTGCCGGCGCTGGCGGCGGGCGGGAGCCTCGTCCTCGTGATGTGCCTCAACGAGTTCGGCATCGTGCTGTTCACCGGCGCCAAGGGCGTGACGACCCTGCCGATGCTCGTCTACGGCAAGGCGATCCTCGAATCCGACTATCCGGCCGCGTGCGTCGTCGCGGTCGTCAACATCGCGATCTCCGTGGGGCTGTACGCCCTGTACCGGGTGGTGAGCGGCCGTGCTGGTGCACAGCGTTAAGGGCAGGTGGGCCGCCTGGGCCCTGTTCGCCGCCCTCTTCCTGCCGCTGTTCGCGGTCCCCCTGCTCGTCGTCCTCGCCGCGTCGTTCTCGACGAACTGGTCCGGCGCCTTCCCCTCCGGCCCGACGACCGGGCACTACGCCTCCGCCGTGCGCGGCGAGTCCCTCCAGGCGCTCACCACCAGCCTGGTCACCGCCGTGACGGCCGGCGTCCTCGCACTGGTCGTCGGCACCTGGGCCGCCCTCGCCGCCGCGTCCCTGGGCAGGCGTGGACGCAGGACCCTCGACGCGCTGTTCATGCTGCCGGTCGCCGTCCCGTCCGTGGTCGTCGGGCTCGCGGTCCTGGTGGCCTTCTCCCAGCCGCCGTTCCTCCTCAACGGCACCCGCTGGATCGTGATCCTCGCCCACACCGTCCTGGTCACCGCGTTCGCGTACCAGTCCGTCTCGGCGGCCGTCCTCCGCCTGGACCCCATGTACGAGCAGGCCGCCGCGGGCCTCGGCGCCCGCCCCGCCCGCGTACTCCTCCGGGTCAAGCTGCCGCTCCTGCTGCCGTCCCTGAACGCGGCCGCCGGGCTCTGCTTCGCCCTGTCCATGGGGGAACTGAGCGCCACGATGATGCTCTACCCGCCGGACTGGCTGCCGCTCCCGGTGCTGATCTTCACCGCCACCGACCGGGGCTCCCTGTTCAGCGGTTCGGCGATCGCCGTCGTCCTGATGGCGACCACCCTGCTCGTCCTGCTCGCCGCTTCCCGCATACGTACCCGCGCTTCCTACCGCTAGGAGAGAACGACGTCATGCTCACGCACGCCAAGCCGGCCGCCGCCGTCACCGGCGCCCTCCTCCTCGCCGCCGGCCTCACCGCCTGCGGCGGATCCTCCGCCGCCTCCGACGAGAAGGTGGTCACCGTCTACAGCGCCGACGGCCTCAAGGGCGAGAAGGGCGACGGCTGGTACGACCGGGTCTTCCAGGACTTCGAGAAGCAGACCGGTATCAGGGTCGAGTACGTCGAGGGCGGCTCCGGTGAGATGGTGCAGCGCGCCGCCCGCGAGAAGCGCAACACCCAGGCCGACGTCATCGTCACCCTCCCGCCCTTCATCCAGCAGGCCGGCTCCAAGGGCCTCCTCCAGCCGTACGAACCGAAGGGTTCCGACCAGGTCGACGGCTCCGGCAAGGCCGCCGACGGCACCTGGACGTCCGTCGTCAACAACTACTTCGGGTTCATCCACAACAAGAAGGAGCTGACCACGCCCCCCACCACCTGGGAGGAGCTCCTCGACCCGAAGTACAAGGACAAGCTCCAGTACTCCACCCCCGGCGTCGCGGGCGACGGCACCGCCGTCGTCATCAAGGCCATGCACGACTTCGGCGGCCAGGAACCGGCCATGGAGTTCCTGAAGAAACTCCAGGCCAACAACGTCGGCCCGTCCTCCTCCACCTCCAAGCTCGCCCCCAAGGTCGACAAGGGCGAGATCCTCGTCGCCAACGGCGACGTCCAGATGAACTTCGCGCAAGGCCGGTCGATGCCGAACCTCGGCATCTGGTTCCCCGCCCGGCAGGGCGGGAAGCCCACCACCTTCGCCCTCCCCTACGCCGCGGGCCTGGTCAAGGACGCCCCGCACGGCGACAACGGCAGGAAGCTCCTGGACTTCATGCTGAGCGAGCAGGCGCAGCGCCAGGTCAGCGCCATCGGCGGCGGCTTCCCCGCCCGCGCCGACGTCAGGCCCACCGACGCCAACGCCGTCGAGCTGGCCGAGCTGATGGAGGGCGTCGACATCTTCGAGCCCGACTGGGCGGACATCGACCAGAACCTGACGTCGTACGTCGACGCGTGGAAGTCGGCAACGGGAAGCTAGCCGAGGCGCAGCCAAGAGTTCACCGCACGTGCCTGGCGCCCCGCGAAAGGTAGCGGAAGGATAACGGGTACGGACCAACGCCCCTGGGAAACCAGGGGCGTTGGCATGTGCGCCCACACCATCGACGGAGGTTCCCCGATGCCGAACACCGGCATGTCCCGCCGTACCGTGCTCGCAGCAGCAGCAGCAGCCGGGGCCGCCACGGCGGCAGTCGCCGCCGCCCCGGCCGCCCACGCCGCCGCCCCCACCCTCCCCAACGGCACCAGCAAGGACAAAGTGCTCGTCGTCGGGATGGACGGTCTGCGCCACGACAGAATCGACGCGGCCAACGCCCCGCACATGAAGTCCATGATGGCCAACGGCACCTACGGCCTGTCCCTGCTGTACGCGGGCCCCATGGCCGCCACCTCCTCCGGCCCCGGCTGGTCGACCATCTCCACCGGCGTCTGGCCCGACAAGCACGGCGTCAGGGACAACACCTTCACGGGCAAGAACTACGGGCAGTACCCCGGCTTCCTCGCCCGCCTCGCCCAGGTGCGCCCCGAGCTGTCCACGTACGCGGCCGTCGACTGGAAGCCGCTGGACACCCAGGGCACCGTCACCCCCGGCGCCGACGCCAAACTGGTCCTCGACGGCGACCGCGACGGGTACGTCGCGCATGACGCCACCATCACCGCCGAGACCGAGTCGGTCCTCCGCGACCAGAACCCGGACGTCCTGTTCGTCTACCTCGGCAACACCGACGTCGTCGCGCACGCGGGCGGCACCGGACAGAAGTACCTGGACGCCATCGCCGTCCAGGACGCCCAGCTCGGCCGGATGCTCGCCGCCATCAAGGCCCGCCCCTCCTACGCCACCGAACGCTGGACCGTCATCGTCACCACCGACCACGGCCACGTCGACGCGGGCGGCCACGGCGGCAGCTCCATCGAGGAGCGGCGCACCTTCGTTCTCGCCACCGGCCCCGGCATCGCGGCCGGCGCCCGCCCCATCGACACCCGGCTTGTCGACGTCGCCGCCACCGTCTTCCACCAGCTCGGCATCGTCCCCGACCCTTCCTGGGGCCTGGACGGCAAGCCGATCCAGCAGCGCTCCACCGACCCCTTCGACACCCTCCAGTCCTCCCTGGGGCAGCGCGTCGACGAGACCGGCATCCCGGCCGGGATCCTCGGCTTCACCCACACCCCGCCCAGCGGCTGGTCCGTCATCAACAACGCCATGGGCACGGGCGGCATGACGGAGTGGCGCGGCTGGTCCTTCGCCACCGACGAGTTCTGGTCCCGCACCCACCGCGACCAGCAGCGCGAGCTCAACGTGCGGGCCCGCGGCGTCTTCGCGGTCGCCGACTCCGACGAGTGGGCGGACAAGTCCTTCTCCGGTACGTACGACTCGACCCTGGTCACGCCCGCGTACGCCGTCAGCGGCAAGACCCGGGTCACGCTCGGCTTCACCACCCTCTACCGTCAGGAGGGCGGCCAGAGCGCCGAAGTCCTCGCCTCCTTCAACGGCGCAGCGCCCACCCTCGTCAAGAGCTACACCTCCGACGTCCTCTCCCAGCCCCAGTCGCTCACCGTCCCCGTCCCCTCCGGGGCCTCCAGCGTCAGCTTCCGCTTCCGCTACACCGGGTCCAACAACTGGTACTGGACGATCGACGGGGTGAAGATCACCGCATCCTGATTAGGCTGGGGGCGCCGCCACAGCGCTGTCGCGGCGTCCCCAGCACGCATGCATGTACCTGTACGGCAGGAGTCCCGCCCCATGGCAGAGCGCAAGCCGATCGAATCCTGGCTCACCGACATGGACGGCGTCCTCATCCACGAGGGCATCCCCATCCCCGGCGCCGACGCCTTCATCAAAAAGCTGCGGGATGCGGAGAGGCCCTTCCTGGTCCTCACCAACAACTCCATCTACACCGCCCGCGACCTGCACGCCCGGCTCGCCCGCATGGGCCTGGACGTGCCCGTGGAGAACATCTGGACCTCCGCCCTGGCCACCGCCCGGTTCCTGGACGACCAGCGGCCCGGCGGCACGGCGTACGTCATCGGCGAGGCGGGGCTCACCACCGCGCTCCACGACATCGGCTACATCCTCACCGACCACGACCCCGACTACGTGGTCCTCGGCGAGACCCGCACCTACAGCTTCGAGTCCCTCACCAAGGCGATCCGGCTGATCAACGCGGGCGCCCGGTTCATCTGCACCAACCCCGACGAGACCGGCCCGTCCGCCGAGGGCCCGCTGCCCGCCACCGGCTCGGTCGCCGCGCTGATCACCAAGGCCACCGGCAAGGACCCGTACTTCGCGGGCAAGCCCAACCCGCTGATGATGCGCACCGGGCTGAACGCCATCGGCGCCCACTCCGAGACCAGCGCCATGATCGGCGACCGGATGGACACCGACGTGCTGGCCGGCCTGGAAGCGGGTATGGAGACGTTCCTGGTCCTCACCGGGCTCACCACCCCCGCCGATGTGGACCGCTACCCGTTCCGCCCCTCCACGGTGGTCGACTCGATCGCCGATCTGGTGGATCGCATCTGATCCTTCCCAGGTCCGGCCGTGCTCCCATCGGCCCAGGTCAGGGGCGCCCGACCGGGTGAAAGACCGGGTGACCGCCGTCCCCCTGCGGATGCGGAAACCGCCGAACGGGGTGAATCTTCAGTGCAGGAGGTTCACGATGCGTTCAGCTCTTTTTGCTCTCCGTGCCGCAGGGGCGGCCACCGCCCTCGTGCTGTCGGCCGGAGCCGCGTACGCCGGTGACGGCGAGGAGCAGCGGGACGGCGAGAAGCACCGGGAGAAGGTGACGGCCCTGGTCGTCCCGGCCACCACCGAGCCCGGCGGGGACGTGGACATCCGGGTCCACGGCTGCCACGGCAAGCACGGGACGGTCAGGTCCAAGGCGTTCGTCGCGGACGCCGAGCTGTCCGGCCGCGAGGGCAAGGGCGGGCCGCTGTACGGCGACACCACCGTCAAGTCCCACCTGGACTCCGGTTCCTACCCGCTCACCGTCCACTGCGACGGGCGGGACCACCATGACGCCGGCACCGTCCACGTCACCCACCACTCGCCGCCCAGCCCCGTGGCCCCGGTCAGGGCCGGCGGCGGAGGTGCGGCGCAGCTGGCCGCCGACGTGCCCCGGGGCGGTACCGAGGAGCAGGGGCCGAGCACCTCGCACACCGTGATCGGCCTGGTGCTCGCGGGCGTCGCGGCGGTCGCCGTCGCCTTCCGCAGCACGCGCCGCCGTCGCCGTACCCGCGCGGACTGACCGTGTCCTCCGCACCCCACCCCGCCGGACACGGCCGGCTGCTCACCGGTGTTGCCTGGGCGCTGTTGCTGCTGGGTCTGTGGCTGTGGGGCAAGGACATCACCGCCGGCCCCGGCGGCCTGTCCGCGCCCACCACCGGTGACGTCGCCGCCGTCGGCCGCCCCCTGGGCGTCCCGCTGCCACCGGCCCGCCCGCCGATGGAGCCCGCCGCGCCCGAGCGCCTGGAGGTCCCGTCGCTCGGGATCACCGCCCCGGTCGCCCCGCGGGGCCTGGACGAGGCCGGCGCGATAGACCCGCCCCCGTACGAGAAGGCGCACACCGTCGGCTGGTTCGGCGACGGGGCGAAGCCGGGCACGGACGGCGCCGCGCTCTTCGTCGGTCACGTCGACACCGAGACGGAACCCGCCGTCTTCTACGGCCTGAGCTCCGCCCGCCCCGGCGAGCGGATCGAGGTCACCCGGACGGACGGCTCGGTCGCCGAGTTCACCATCGACGACGTGCAGGTCTTCGCCCGGCACGAGTTCGACCCGAAGAAGGCGTACGGGCAGCGGCAACCGGGCCGCCCCGAACTGCGCCTGATCACCTGCGGCGGCACCTTCGACCGTGCGTCGGGCACCTACACGGCGAACGTCGTCGTCTCCGCGTACCTGACGGGCGGCAGGTGACGGACCACCTGGCCCGATCCAGACCGCCCTCGTGGCTTTCCGGACACGTGTGTCAGGATGGATTCGACCGGGTTGTCCGGGAGGGGGCGCCTGGGGGGTGGCCCCGCCACCCGCCTGGGGGGTGGCCCCGCCACAGTGCACCAAGGGGGAGTGGATGTACGGCAGTTGCACCGGGCGTGCCCGCGTGAGGGCGGCCACGGGGGCGGTGGGCGCCGTGGCGGCACTGCTGCTGGCGGGTTGTACCTCCCCCGACGCCGGCGGCGGCAAGGAGCCGGCGGCCGTGCCGGGCGTGAGCCAGCAGCCGAAGGCGATCGATCCGTTCTGGGTCAATCCCGGCAGCAAGGCGGCCCAGCAGGTCGCCAGCTATCTGCGCGACGGCAAGAAGGAAGACGCCGAGCTCATCAAGAAGATCGCCTCCCAGCCGGTGGGCGAATGGGTCGGCACGGAGCAGCCCGAGGAGGACGCCCGCGGCTTCACCGAGGCCGCCGCGAAGGCCGACCGGGACGCCGTGCTCGTCCTCTACAACATCCCGCACCGCGACTGCGGCCAGCACTCCGCGGGCGGCGCCGCCGACGGCGACGCGTACCGCGCCTGGCTGGACAAGGTCGCCAAGGGCATCGGCGACCGGCGGGCCACGGTGATCGTGGAGCCGGACGCCGTGATGCACATGGTGGACGGCTGCACCGAGGACCAGTACCACGAGGAGCGGTACGACCTGCTCAAGGGCGCCGTCAAGCGGCTGAAGCAGCTGCCGCACACCAAGGTGTACCTGGACGCGGGCAACGCCGGCTGGGGCAAGCCGGACCAGATCTTCGAGCCGCTGAAGTGGGCGGGTGTCGCCGAGGCCGACGGCTTCGCGGTGAACGTGGCCAACTTCCAGACCACCGAGGCCAGCAAGGAGTACGGCAAGAAGGTCTCGAAGAAGGTCGGCGGCAAGCCGTTCGTCATCGACACCAGCCGCAACGGCAACGGCCCCTACACCAAGGGCGACCCCGCCGAGAACTGGTGCAACCCGCCGGGCCGCGCCCTCGGCGAGACACCGACGACCAAGACCGGGGACCCGCTGGTCGACGCGTACCTGTGGATCAAGCGCCCGGGCGAGTCGGACGGTGACTGCAAGGGCGGCCCGAAGGCGGGCGACTGGTTCCCCGAGTACGCCCTCGAACTGGCCCGCAACAGCAAGTAGGACCCACACAGGGAGAAGGGCCCCGGCAGCAGCCGGGGCCCTTCCTCATGTACCGGGGGAGCTACGGCACCTCGACCCACACGGCCTCGGACGGGGTGCCCTTGTCGTCGGTGACGAAGAGCATGTACCAGCCGGACGGGACCAGGGAGCGGTTCTTCGGGACGGTGACCTCGATGCCGTCGGCCGTCTTCTTCATCTCCAGCGCGATCGAGCGCTGGTCGACGTCGGTCACGTGCGTGACGGCGCTCGGCCGCATCAGCTTCGCCGTCTTGATCCTCGCGGCGTCCGGGGTCTTGAAGACTCCGCTCCCACCGCGCTTGATCTTCGCCGGGCCGCCGGTGACCTCGGGCTTGGAGTCACGGAAGAGGTAGGGCGGGGTGTAGATCTCGATGCGCTGCTCGAAGACGCCCGGCTTGGTGTTGGCCTTGTCGGCGAAGAGCGAGTCCGATCCGAAGATCATCACCCGGCCGTCGGGCAGCAGCACCGAGCCGGAGTGGTAGTTGCGGCCCACCTGCGGGTCGGCGACGCGCGTGTACGTCCCGGTCTTCGGGTCGTACGTCCGCGCCTCCAGCACGTTGGAGTCGCTGCGGCCCCGGTAGTCCTCCGAGCCGCCGGTGACCAGGACGGTGTCGTCCGGCATCAGCGAGGCGCTCGGGTAGCGGGTGCCCTTGTCGAGGGAGGCGCCGTCCTTGAAGCGCGGGTTCGGGTCCTTCAGGTCGACCAGCCGGGACTTCTCGCTGGACTCCTGGGACTCGCCGACCCCGCCGCCTCCGATGACCATGAACCGCTGGTCCTGCGCGGGCGGCAGCATGACCGTCGCGGACGTCTCCATCCTGTCGGGGTCGCTCAGGCCCGGGATCTTGTCGAACGTGTTGGTCTCCAGGTCCCAGACGCCCGGCTCACGGCCGACGTCGGCGGGGCCGTACCCGGCGTTGGAGCCGGAGTAGAACAGCTTGCCGTTGTCCATCAGGAAGATCGCCGGGTACGTCGGGAAGCGGCGCTCGATCCCGGTGTACTTCCACGTCTTGGTCTTCGGGTCGTAGATCTCGTCCTTGCCGGGGACGATCTGCCCGATCTCGTCGAGGCCGGACAGGGCGAGGACCTTGCCGTCCTTGAGGGTGGTGAGCGTCGGGTACCAGCGCGCCTCGTTCATCGGGTCGACCTTGATGTACTTCTCGGCGACCGGGTCGAACTCGAAGGCGTCCCTGATGCCCTGGAAGTCCTTCTTGTCGAGGGCGAGCTTCTGCGCCATGCCGTAGACGTTGCGGGCGTCCTTGCCCTTCAGGCCCTCGACCTTGTAATTGTCCTCGGTGCCGGTCTCGAACTCCTTGCCGGACTCCTCGGCCTCGACGTAGATCCGGCCCAGCCCCGGCTGGGTCCGCAGGAAGCGGCCGGTGGTCTTGTCGAAGATCTTCTCGGCCTTCTCCACCAGGACCGGGTCCTTGGAGACGAAGGTCTTGCCGTTGGCCTTGCCGGTGAACTTGGTCCCGGCGGGCAGCGTGATCGGCTTGTCCGGGTCCTCGTTGTGGACGATCATCAGGCCGCCGGCCTTGGTGACGTCACCCTTGAGCTTCTCGTACCGCTTGGTGCCGCCGGCGATCAGCAGCTTGCCGTCGGGCAGCTGGGTGTGCCCGGCGCAGAACATGTCCTTGGGGGTGGGGATCTTCTTGAACTTGTCGGTCTTCGGGTCCCAGAGGACCGACTCGAACTTGTTCGCGTCGAAGTTCTTCTGGTTGTTGCCGGAGCCCGCGACCAGCAGCACCTTGCCGGTGTGCAGCAGCGCCGCGTGGATGGTGTTGATCCGGAACTCGGAGGGGACGTCGAGGAAGTCCCAGTGGCCGTTGGCGGCCTTGTACTCCGGCTTGTTGATCTTGTAGTCGTGGTACTTCTCCGAGCCGTACCTGTACAGGGCCGGCCCGTTGAACCCGGCGACCACAGCAACCACCGCCGTGCCTATCAGGATGCGACGGGCGCGGTTCCTCCGGTGGTTCGGCCGGACGGGCAGGCTGCTCATTTGTTACGTCCCCCAAGGGCGATCTGCATGGTGTCGTTCTGCGCGGCCCAGCCCGGCTTGGCCTGCGGCGCGTGGTCCACCGCCGGCGTGGGCGGCTGCGGCGGCCGTCCGTGCCGGCCGTGGCGCTTCTTCTTCTCCTGGCGCAGCATGTGCCGCCAGACGAAGATCGGCGTCGCGGTGATCAGTGTGGCGAACGACGCCCAGATGATCATCGCGGGGTGGGAGTTCCCGAAGACGAACCCGGCGACCATGGATCCGCCGAAGATGGCGATGAAGTACCAGTGGTACCGGAAGGTGGCGAACCACCTGTCCGGGCTCGCCGAGTCGCCCTTGGGGGTGACCACGAACGAGCTCTTGCGGCGGAGGGCGGAGTCGATCAGCGCCTTGGCGTAGAGCGGGGCGGACAGGGCGGACATGACCATGCCGGCCACACCGCCGGATCCCTCCGGCTCGTGCGGGGAGACGTTGTGGCGGCGGTTCCAGACGTAGAGGCCGATCTGGAGCGCGGAGGCGTTGCCGTAGAGCATCAGCCACACGGCCGGGTCGATGTTCACACCCGAGGCACCCAGGCCCAAAAACAGCGCACAACTCAGTGCGGCGAGGATCCAGTTCAGGGCGGACATCGGGTAGAAGATGATCATCATCGTGTAGTTGAAGAGCTTGCTCGGCGGCAGCGAGTACCAGCCCTTCCAGTACTGCTTGAGGATCGTCTCGTACGTTCCGCGCGACCAGCGCATCTGCTGGGTGAAGAAGTCCGTCCAGGCGCTGGGGCCCTCACCGACCGCCAGCACGTCCGGCGTGTAGACCGAGCGCCACTTGTTGCCCGTCGCCGGGTTCTTGTGGCGGTGGATCTCGAAGCCGGTGGCCATGTCCTCGGTGATCGAGTCGTACAGGCCGCCGATCTGCTTGAGGGCCTTGATGCGCACGGCGTTCGACGTGCCGACGAACATGGGCGCGCCGTAGCGGTTGCCGGCGCGCTGGATCAGCGCGTGGAAGAGGAACTGCTGCGACTCGGCGGCCTTGGTGACGAAGTTGTCGTAGTTGCCGTAGACCTGCGGGCCGATGACGAAGCCGATGTCCGGGTCGCGGAAGAAGCCGAGCATGCGCTCCAGGTAGTTGGGCAGCGGCACATGGTCGGTGTCGACGGAGGCGAAGAAGTCGTAGTTGTCGCCGTGCGCGTCCAGCCAGGCGTTGTAGTTGCCGTGCTTGGTCTTGGCGCGGTGGGGGCCGGCGGGCTGGTTCCACTTCGCGATGCCCTTGCGGGAGAAGTGGTGCACGCCCAGGCGTTCGCAGACGGCCTTGACCTCGGGGTCGTTGCCCTCGTCGAGCAGCCAGACGTGCATCAGGCCGCGGTGCCGGATCTTGACGGCGGCCTCCAGGGTCTTCGTCACCATCTCCAGGGGCTCCTTGCCCGGGACGAAGGAGGTGAGGAAGGCGACCCGGGTGCCGGACTCCGGCACGACCGGGACCGGGTCGCGGGCGACGAGCGTCGCGTGTGCGTTCGACAGGACGTTCATGCAGCGGAAGAACTCGATCAGACCGATCGAGACGAGCATCACGATGTCGAGGGCCGGCAGCCAGTCGAACGCGGGGTAGTCGCGCTCGGTCCAGTGCGACGGCTGGAGCAGCCAGACCAGCAGCACCAGCGACAGCACCGGGGCGGCGGCGAGCATCAGCGCGACCCGGATGCGGTGCGGCTCCTGGGAGAGCAGCGAGCGGTACTGCACCTTGTACGGCTTGTTCGGGTCGGGCTGGGTGAGGGGTCCGGCGAGCCGGCTGTAGTGCTCGTAGTCGTAGCGCGGCAGCGGCTTGGCGGCGACGCGCTGCCGCGCCCCACCGGTCCGGAGCTGCGGGGGAACCCGGAGCTGAGTGGTTTGGGACGGGTCGTTGTCCTGCCGGGCGCCGGTCGGCGTCGACGTCATGAGTCTTCCCCCCGCACGCATGTGCTGGCTGCGTGATTGGTCGTGTCGTTTCCGTCCGGAGCGCGCGGTCCCCCTGGGCCAGGCGTGTCCCGACGTGTATGTGGCAGGTCACCATCCCCGTAGACAGGGAAAGGCGACCTTCCGGTTGCATGATGCCTGTCACGGCATCCCGTGCGTGAGCGGGGCCCCCACCCCGCGGTCCCCGCAACCGGGGCATCCCCGAAACTGCCGCCAACTGCACGAACCTCATGCCCCATTGAGGGGCGTCGGTTCCAGGATAGGGTCTACGGCCGCCTCGCTTGATCGCAAGGGTGAAACCGACCGTTTACCGGGCATATGCGTGATTTGGGTGGCTCTCGGGAGCGGTGGAACGACTGAGGCCCCCTCACTCGTGTGAGGGGGCCTCAGCCTCGCGTGCGCCGCCAGGGACTCGAACCCCGGACCCGCTGATTAAGAGTCAGCTGCTCTAACCAACTGAGCTAGCGGCGCCTGCTGACCTGCATAACTTTACCCGATGCCCGGGGGTGGTCCGGACCGCCGGGGCTGGTCCCGCCGATCATTGGGCCGCCCCGGCCTGTCGGCTGGCAGGTTTTTCCCTTTCAACCGTCAAAATGCGACATGTCAGGACAGTTGAGACACTGGCGCCCGTATCGCAGCACCGGAAGAACCTGGAGGGGATCCGCATGGCCGCCGTACCGGTCTTCGAGGAGTACGAGCCCGCCGCCGACTGTCCCTGCACCGGCTGCGCCCGGCAGCGGCGCGAGACGGCCCTCCGCCTCGCCCTGCGGGCCGGCGGCCACCCCGCCGCGCACGGCGCCCGCCGCGCGCTGGTCCTGTTCACCGCCGCCGGGGTGGCCCTCGGCGGCGGAGCCGGAACGGACGGCGCGGCCGCCGTCACCCACCCGGCGGGCCCGGCCGGGCCGATGGGGCACGTGGGGCCGGCAGGTTCCGTGGTGCCCATGGGGTTCTCCGGACGCGTTCGTGACCGGGACGACCCGGATGTCGCCACCCCGCAGGGCGGCGCCGGGCCGCTGCACGGGCGGCCGCACGCCGGGCCGACGGGCGGTCATGTCTCCGCCCCGGCCCTCCGCAGGTCCACCCGTGCCGAGATCATCAACCGCGCCAAGCGCTGGGTCGCCGTGAAGGTCCCGTACTCCATGGAGAAGTACTGGACGGACGGGTACCGCCAGGACTGCTCGGGCTTCGTCTCGATGGCCTGGAACCTCGCCGGCAACGAATGGACCGGCTCCCTCGACCGGTTCGGCACCCGGCTGGACCGGTCCGAGCTCCAGCCCGGCGACATCCTGCTCTTCCACAACCCGGCCGACCCCAACCGGGGCTCGCACGTCACCATCTTCGGTGGCTGGACCGACTACACGCACACCTCGTACACGGCCTACGAGCAGACCCGGCCGCACGCCCGCAGGCTGGCCACGCCGATGGCGTACTGGAACAACTCCAGCCGCTACGTCGCCTACCGCTACAAGGGCCTGAGCGGCGGGGCCCTCGGCAACCCCGGCAGCCCGGGCGCCTCCGTCGCGTACCCCGGCTCGGGGTCCTTCGGCCCGGGCGCGAACAACCGGTACGTCACACGGCTCGGGCGGATGCTCGCCGAGCGGGGCGGCAAGCGGTTCTACCGGTCGGGGCCGGGGCCGCGCTGGAGCGAGGCGGACCGGAGGGCGACGCGGGCCTTCCAGCGGGCGCAGGGCTGGATCGGGCGGGACGCGGACGGGCTGCCCGGGCCGGACACCTGGCGGCTGCTGGTCACCGGGCAGGGGCGCGACATCCCCTCCGGCCACGCCGGCGCGGCCACCTCGGCGTCCGCGTTCCCCGGCCGTGCGTACTTCCGGCCCGGCCAGTCCAACAAGCACGTCGAGCGACTCGGGCGCCAGTTGGTGAAGCGCGGCTTCGGTGCCCACTACCGCGCGGGGCCCGGGCCGCGCTGGACCGAGGCGGACCGGCGCAATGTCGAGGCGTTCCAGCGCGCCCAGGGCTGGCGCGGCGCCGCAGCCAACGGCTACCCGGGTCCCGAGACCTGGCGGCGGCTTTTCCGATGACCGACCACGAGGAGGCAGGGTTGAGTACGGCGACGCCGGAGGGTGGCGGGACGACGACCGGTCGGCGTGTCCCGGTCATCGGGAACGAGACCACCGGGCAGATCCCGGTGCATCTGCTGTTCCGCGACGACGAGAAGGCGGACCCGGGCGCGGTGGCCACCGGACCGGTCAACGTCGTACGGGAGCGGACGCCCGGCGACGTGCGCCGCGCCGGGCAGGGCGCCGCAGGTGCCGCTGCTTCGGGCACGTCAGGCGTTTCAGGTATTTCGGGCACTTTGGGTGGTCCGGGTGGTCCGGGCGCGGCGAGGGTGCCCGCTCCGGCGCGGCGGCCCGTGCCGGCGGCCGACCCCGAGCTGATCGAGCGGCCCGGGCCGGTGCTGCCCGGGTGGGCGGGGGTGGTGGCCGGGGCGGTCGCGCTGGCCGGGTGCGCCGCGCTGCTGTGGTGGACCGGGGCGGTGCCCCCGTCGGTGACCGGCATGCTGGGGCTGCCGTCACGCCCGTACCACGGCATCCCGCTCGGCATCTGGGCGGTGCTGGCGCTGGGCGTGCTGGTGGTGCTCTTCTCCTTCGGCGGGCTGGGCCGGGGGAGGGTCGGGTACGCGTGGGTCCTCACGCTCTTCGGGGACTACCGGGGCAGTGTGCGGCGCACGGGGCTCATGTGGGTGAGCCCGCTGCTGCTGCGCCGCCGCGTCGACGTCCGGCTTCGGCACTGGCGCAGCGAGCCGCTGCCGGCCGTGGACGCGAACGGCACCGCACTGCGGGTCGTGGTGCTGGTGGTGTGGCGGATCAGGGACACGGTCCGGGCGGCGCTCGGGGTGGCGGACCACGAGCAGTACCTGCGTGAGCAGGTGGAGTCGGCGATGGCCCGGGTGCTGTCGCAGTTGCCGGCCGACGCCTTTCACGAGGACGCCCCCACGCTGCGGGACGCGGAAGTGGTGGGGGAGGCGCTGACGCGGATGCTGTCGGCGGAGTGCGCCCCGGTCGGGATCGACGTCTTCTCGGCGCAGCCGACCCGGATCGAGTACGCGCCGGAGATCGCGGCCGCGATGCAGCGGCGCCGGGTCGCGGCGATCGACGCCAAGCACCGGGACACGGTGCTCACATCCGTGGTGGACGCGGTGGACGACATGGTCCACCGGCTGACCACGCGTGGTCTGGTCGAGCTGGACGACTACGACCGCAAGGCGCTGGTCAAGGACCTGACGGTGGCGTTCTACACGGGCCGGAGTGGTCCGGTCGAAGGTCCGTGATTGGTATGGACATGTTCAACTGACGTCCATACATTGGAACTTGGTCTAGACCGGATCCCCTCACGCGTGCAGCACGGCTCATGGAACTTCCCCCACGTCCACCGGGAGCGACAGCATGCGACACAAGATAGGCACGGCCGTGGTGGCCCTCGGCGTGGCCGGGGCCTCCCTCCTGGCCGCCGGCAACGCCAGCAGCCACGGCTACACCGACTCCCCGATCAGCCGGCAGAAGCTCTGCGCCAACGGCACCGTGACCAACTGCGGCAACATCCAGTGGGAGCCGCAGTCGGTCGAGGGCCCCAAGGGCTTCCCGTCGGCCGGCCCCGCCGACGGCAGGATCTGCGCCGGCGGCAACAGCCAGTTCGCCCAGCTCGACGACCCTCGCGGCGGCAACTGGCCCGCCACCAGGGTGACCGGCGGTCAGAGCTACACCTTCCGCTGGCAGTTCACCGCCCGGCACCGCACCACCGACTTCAAGTACTACATCACCAAGAACGGCTGGAACGCCACCGCGCCACTCACCCGTGCGGCCCTGGACGCCCAGCCGTTCCTGACCGTCCCGTACAACGCCCAGCAGCCGCCGTCCACGCTCACGCACCAGGGCACCATCCCGAGCGGGAAGACCGGCAAGCACCTGATCCTGGCCGTCTGGACGATCGCGGACACGGCGAACGCCTTCTACGCCTGCTCCGACGTGCAGTTCTGACGGCCGGACAGGGCCGGCCGCCGTGCGGCCGGCAGGGCCTGCCATACCCGCGTACACCCGCTGGGACCATGGTGGCGCCGTGAGCCCGGCGCCTACCGTGATCTCCATGGATCCCCGTACGCCCTGGCAGGCCCTGACCAGGAAGTGACCATCCGCGCGGCGGCCGGTCCCGGCGGTCGGCCGACTGTCCGGCGAGCTGCTCCATACAGGGGTGGGTGGAGGACGACGGCACGGGCGGGGCCGAGCCACGAATGGCACCGGTCCGACCGGCTTGGCCGACCGTATCGCCGTCCTCGATGGCAGACTGGCGATCATCAGCCCGACGGGCGGGCCGACCGTGCTGCGAGTGGAGATCCCTTGCCGAGCCCTCTGCGGATAGTCCTGGCCGAGGACAGTGTGCTGCTGCGCGAAGAGCTGACCGGGCTTCTCGCCCGCTTCGGCCACGAAGTCGTCGCGGCGGTGGGCGACGCGGCCGCCATGCAGGGTGCGGTGGCCGAGCACGATCCGGACATCGTGGTCACGGACGTCCGGATGCCGCCCGGTTTCCGCGACGAGGGGCTGCGTGCCGCCGTGGCGCTGCGCGCCGAGCGCCCCGCCCTGCCGGTGCTGGTCCTCAGCCAGTACGTCCAGCGGGCGCACGCCGCCGAGCTGCTCGAATCGGGTGACGGCACCGGGGTCGGCTATCTGCTCAAGGACCGGATCGGCCAGGACGAGGAGTTCCTGGGCGCCCTGGCCCGGGTCGCGGCGGGCGGCACGGTCGTCGACCCCGAGGTCGTACGCCAGCTGCTGCGCCGCCATCGTGATCCGCTGGCGGCGCTGACCCCGCGGGAGCGCGAGGTGCTCGCCCTGGTGGCGGAAGGTCACTCGGACGGGGCGATCGCCCGGCGGCTGACGGTGACCGAGGCGGCGGTGGGCAAGCACATCGGCAACATCCTGGGGAAGCTGGACCTGCCCCCGGCCGGGGACACCCACCGCCGGGTGCTCGCCGTCCTGGCGTTCCTCCGCGCCTGAGAACCGGAGAACCGGAGGACCCAGAGGATCCCAGAACAAGAAAGCCCCTCGCTTCCGCGAGGGGCTTTCTCCGTCTGTGCGCCGCCAGGGACTCGAACCCCGGACCCGCTGATTAAGAGTCAGCTGCTCTAACCAACTGAGCTAGCGGCGCCTGCTGACAGAGTTAATACTACCTGGTCCGAGGGGTGCTTCCGACCACGAGTCCGTGAGCTGGCTCACATTGCGGCCGGCAAAGGTTTAAAGCGCGGCTTCAGAGCGCCAGCGAGAGCACCACCGGGGCCGCCCTGCGGTTCAGCGCGTCCGCCGCGGAGCGCAGCCGGTGCGCGTGCTCGATCGGCAGCGAGAGGGCCAGGCAGCCGACCGCCGATCCGGCCGTCAGCGGCACCGCCGCGCAGACCGTGCCCACGGCGTACTCCTGGAGGTCGAGCACCGGGACGGTCGGCGGCTGGCTGTCCAGCTTCGAGAACAGCACCTTCTCGCTGGTGATCGTCCGCGAGGTCAGCCGTGCGATCTTGTGGCGGGAGAGGTGGTCGCGCCGGCCGTTCTGGTCGAGCTGGGTCAGCAGGCACTTGCCGACCGCGCTGGCGTGGGCGGCCGAACGGAAGTCCACCCACTCATTGACCTTGGGTGTGTGAGGACCGTCCGCCATCTGCGTGATCTTGACCTCGCCGTCGATGTACCGGCTGATGTAGACGGCGGCGCCGACCGAGTCGCGCAGCTCGGTGAGGGTTTCCTGGAGCTTGGTCTCCAGGGCTTCGCGCCGGGTGGCGCCCGAGCCGAGCAGCACCAGGGAGTCGCCCACGACATAGGCGCCGTCGCTGACCTGCTCGACGTACCCCTCGCGGCGGAGCATGAGCAGCAGCGGGGTCAGGTGGCCCGCCGGGAGCCCGGTCTCGCGTGCGATCTGGACGTCGGTCACCCCGCCACCGTGCCGGGAGATCGTTTCGAGAACACGCAGGGCGTACTGCACCGAATGGAACGGCGCGGTCGGCTCGGGCTTCAGCGCCACGGTTTCCCCCTACCAGGTTGTGACCGCAAGCTTCCGTACCACGATAGCGGCCAAGAGCCGTTTCGTGGGCTCCTGTTGACAAGAAACTGTCCCGCCCCATGCGCATACGCTGGGGCGGGACACCAGGGCATATGCCCCGGGCAAAATTCCGGGCGGTAACGGAAGGTCAGAGCACCGCACCGAGGAAGTCGCGCGTACGTTCCTGTTCCGGATCGGAGAAGATTTTCTCCGGCGAACCGGACTCGATCACCTTCCCGGAATCGAACATGAAGACCTCGTCGGAGATGTCCCGGGCGAAGTTCATCTCATGGGTGACGCAGAGCATGGTGATGTCCCTGCTCCGGGCGATGTCCCGCAGAAGGTCCAGCACACCGGCGACGAGCTCCGGGTCGAGAGCGGAGGTCACCTCGTCCAGCAGGAGCACCTTCGGCCGCATCGCCAGCGCCCGGGCGATCGCCACCCGTTGCTGCTGGCCGCCGGAGAGCTGGGCGGGTCTGGCATCGCACTTCTCGGCCAGCCCCACCAGGTCCAGCAGCTCCCGGGCGCGCTGCTCGGCCTCGTCCTTGTCCAGGCCGAGGACCCGCACCGGGGCTTCGGTGATGTTGCGCAGCACGGACATGTTGGGGAACAGGTTGAACTGCTGGAAGACCATGCCGATCTTCTTGCGCACCTCGCGCCGCTGCTTCTCGTCGGCCGGGAAGAGCCGGCCGCCGTTCACCTGGATGGTTCCCGAGTCCGGGCGCTCCAGGGTCATCAGCATCCGAAGGATCGTGGTCTTCCCCGACCCGGACGGCCCGATGAGCGTGACGTGCTTGCCCTCCTCCACCGAGAAGCACAGGTCGTCCAGGACGGTGTTCTCGCCGAAGCGCTTGCTGACGTTCTCGAAACGGATGAGTTCACTTGACAAGGCGGCGCTCCAGGGACCGTACGAAGAGGGAAGCCGGGTAGGCGACGAGGACGAAGGCGACACCGACGACCGTGAGCGGCTCGGTGTACTGGAAGGTGGAGGCGCTCTCCAGCCGGGACTGCTGGAGGAGTTCCAGCACGCTGATCCCCGCCAGCAGCGGCGTGTCCTTCAGCATCGAGATGACGTAGTTGCCGAGCGCGGGCGCGATCCGGCGCAGCGCCTGCGGCAGGATCACCGCGAACCAGGTCCGGTGGGCGGGCAGGCTCAGCGCGGTGGCGGCCTCCCACTGCCCGGCCGGTACGGCGTCGATGCCCGCCCGGTAGACCTGCGCGGTGTACGTCGAGTAGTGCAGTCCGATGGCGAGGGTGCCGGTGGTCAGCGCCGAGAACTGCACCCCCCACTCCGGCAGGACGAAGAAGAGGAAGAACAGCTGCACCAGCAGCGGCGTGTTGCGGATGAACTCGGTCACCACATGGACCGGCCACCGCACGAGGCGGCTCGGGGCCCGGAACCCGGCCGCCCACACCAGCCCCAGGGTGAAGGAGATCAGCGAGCCGAGCACCAGCACCTGGAGGGTGACCAGCAGCCCGTCCCAGAAGCGCGGCATGAAGTCCGCCACCGCGGACCAGTCCCAGGTCACCTGAGACCACCTCGCACGGACGCGCCGGCCGCCCCGAGGCGCCTTGTCCTTCTGCCGGGGGTCCGGGGGTTGTCTCCCGGGGGATCGGGGTACTTCGCCACCACCCCCAGGTTGGCCTTGGTCTTCCGTTCGAGGACCTTCATGGAGCGGGTGATGACGAATGCGATCACGAAGTAGATCACCAGGATGATGGAGTAGATCTGCGCGCTCTCCTGGGTGGCCAGGCGCACCAGATACGCGGCGAAGGACACGTCACCGACCCCGAGCAGTGACACCAGCGCCGTGCCCTTGAGCAGTTCGACGAGCAGGTTGCAGAAGCTGGGGATCATCTCGGGCACCGCCTGCGGCAGCACCACCAGCCGCATCCGCTGCCAGGGCGTGAAGCTGAGCGCGATGCCCGCCTCCCGCTGTGCCTTCGGTACGGAGTTGAGGGCGCCGCGCACGATCTCGGCGCCGTACGCCCCGTACGACAGACCCAGCGCGAGCACCGCCGCCCACATCGGCACCAGCTGCCAGCCCAGCAGCGGCGGCACCACGAAAAACAGCCAGAACATCAGGATCAGCGCCGACGTACCCCGGAAAATCTCCGTGTACGCGCCCGCCAGGAAGCGGACCAGCAGGGAGCGGTGGGTGCGGGCCATGCCGACGGTGAAGGCGACCAGCGCGGCCAGGGCGGCGCTGTAGACGAGGAGCTGGATGGTGATCCAGATGCCGGGGAGTACCCAGTTCTGCCAGAGTCCGGCGGTCATCGGCACAGCTCCTCGGCGGTGAGGGTGGTCATCTCGGCCTCGGTGAAGCCGAAGGGCCGCAGGATGCGGAAGAGCTCACCGCTCTTCTTCATCTTGTGGATCTCGGTGTTGAAGGCGTCGCGGAGCTCCGTGTCGGTGGGGCGGAAGGCGAAGCCGCCGCCGTCGATCTTCTTCTTTCCGTCGACGACCGCCGCGAAGGGCGCGGTCGCCTCCGCCCTGGTGCTCTTCTTCACCACCTCACGGGTCGTCAGGGCCGTGGTGACGAAGACGTCGACGCGGCCGGACTCGACGGCGTTCAACCCGGCCACCTGGTCCTGGAGAATGACGATGTCCTTCTCGGGGTACCCGGCCGCCACGGCGTGGTCGATCTGCGCGTACCCGGTGCCGGTCGCGATCCTGGCCCCGCTGCGCACCGCGTCCTCGTACGACCGGAGGTTCTTGGGGTTGCCCTTGCGGACGATGAAGGAGTCGAGCATCTGGTACTCGGGGTCGGAGAAGATGACCTGCTCGCAGCGCTCCTTGTTGATGTACATCCCGGCCGAGACGACGTCGAACTGCTGGGAGTTCAGGCCGGGTATGAGGGAGGCGAAGTCGGTGGCGACGGGCTGGACGCGGCCGATGCCGAGCCGCTTGAAGATCACCTTGGCCAGTTCGGGCGCCTCGCCGGTGAATTCGCCCTGCTCGTCGACGTACCCGTAGGGCACTTCACCGGCGATGCCGAGGCGGACGGTGCCCTGGGATCTGAGCCGGTCCAGCGCGTTGCCGGACGCGACCCGGCTGCAACCGGTGGCCGCGGCGGCGCCCACGGCGGCCGCGGCCGAACCGAGCAGCAGGGTGCGCCGCGCCAGGGGGCGTGTTCTGTGTCGACGAGCTGTTCGAGCCATGGGCGCGCCGCTACCCGTCTCCGGGCGGGGTATGCCTGGAGGATGGCCGACCGATACCTGACCGTGTCCCTGGACAAGCGCGGGGTGCGGTGCACCGCAAAACTGCTGGACGACCGGGCGCCGTTGACCTGTGCGGCCGTGTGGGAGGCGCTGCCGCTGGGCGGCGATGTCTACCACGCGAAATATGCCCGGAACGAAATCTACGCCTTGTTTCCGGCGTTTGCCGAGCAGGAGCCACCGCTGGAGAACCCGACCGTGACCCCCATTCCGGGTGACCTGTGCTATTTCACCTTCGAGGCGACGGAGTTGGGGACAGCGGCGTACGGGTACGGGCGCGAGGAACTTTCCCGCCGCCCGGTCACCGTCGACCTCGCCCTCTTCTACGAGCGCAACAACCTGCTCCTCAACGGCGACACCGGCTGGGTCCCCGGCATTGTGTGGGGCACGGTGGTCGACGGTCTCGACCGGATGGCCGAAGCCTGTCAGGACCTGTGGCGCGCGGGTGCGCTCGGCGAGACGCTCAGCTTCCGCCGGGCGTAGGCCAGGGCGGCTCGGCCCTACGGCGCGGGGGCGCCCGCCGCGCCGCACTCGTACAGCGCGTGCGCCGCCCGCAGCACCAGATCGTCCCGGTGGCGGGCGGCCACCAGCTGGAGCCCCACCGGCAGCCCGTCGCCGTCGGTGCCCACCGGTACGGACGCGGCCGGCTGCTGCGTGAGGTTGAAGGGGTACGTGAAGGGCGTCCACGCCGTCCACCTCCGGGACCCGTTCGGCGCCTCGACACCCGCGTCGAACGCGGTCAGCGGCAGGGTGGGCGTCACCAGCACGTCGTACGACGAGTGGAACCTGCCCATCCGGCGGCCCAGCGCCGTCCGTACGTCCACCGCCGCCAGGTACTCCAGCGCGCTGTACCGCGCCCCCTGCTCGGCCACCTCCCGCAGCCCCGGGTCCAGTGACTCCCGCTGCTCCCGCCCCAGGCGCTGGACCAGCCGCGCCGCCCCGCTGAACCACAGCGTGTGGAAGGCGTCCACCGGATCCGCGATGTCCGGATCCGCCTCCTCCACGTACGCGCCCAGACCCGCCAGCCGCTCCACCGCCGCCCGCACCGCCGACGCCACCTCCGGGTGCACCGCCACCTGCCCGCCCAGAGACGCCGAGTAGGCGATCCGCAGCCCCTTCACGCCCTCCTGGAGGGTGGCGCCCACCGGCCGCGCCGGGCCCAGGTGCGACCAGTCCCGCCAGTCGTCACCGCTGATCACGTCCAGCAGCAGGGCCGCGTCCGCCGCGTCCCGGGTCATCGGACCCGTGTGCGACAAGGTGCCGAACGGGCTCGCCGGATAGACCGGCACCCGCCCGTACGTCGGCTTCAGCCCGAAGACCCCGCAGAACGACGCCGGGATGCGGATCGACCCGCCCCCGTCCGTCCCCAGCGACAGGGCCCCCGCCCCCAGCGCCACCGCCGCCGCGCTGCCACCGCTGGAACCGCCCGCCGTCCGCGAGGGGTCGTGCGGGTTGCGGGTCACGCCCGACAGCGGCGAATCGGTGACGCCCTTCCAGCCGAACTCCGGCGTCGTCGTCTTGCCCAGGAACACCACCCCCTCCTCCCGCATCCGGGCCACCGCCGGCGCGTCCTCGTCCCACGGGCCGTCCCTCCGCACGGTCTTCGAGCCGCGCAGCGTCGGGCCGCCCGCCTGGAGCAGGACGTCCTTGACCGACACCGGCACGCCGTCGAGCCGCCCGCGCGGCTCCCCCCGCCGCCACCGCTCCGCCGACGCCGCCGCGCTCGCCAGCGCCTCCTCCGCGTCGACCCGGACGAACGCGTTCACCAGCGGCTCCACCGCCTCGATCCGGGCCAGCGCCGCGCGCACCGCGTCCACCGGCGAGAAGTCGTCCCGGGCGTAACCGTCGAGGAGTTGGCGGGCGGTCAGGTCCGTGAGGAACGTCGTCGGCTCAGTCATGCACGGGTACGTACCCACGTTTCTTGTCCACCACGTTCGGCAGCGGCCGCCCGGCCGCCCACAGCTCGTACATCTCCACGAACTGCGCCCCCAGCCGGTCCCGCCAGCCCACCGTGTCCCCGCTCATGTGCGGCGAGACGATCAGCCCAGGCACGTCCCACAGCGCACTGTCCTCGCCGAGCGGTTCCTCGGTGAACACGTCCAGCGCCGCCCCCGCGATCCACCGCTTGGACACCGCCGTGACCAGGTCGTCCTCCACCACCAGCTGTCCGCGCCCCACATTGACGAACCGGGCCGACGGCTGCATCAGCCCGAAGCGGCGCGCGTCGAACATGCCGCGCGTCTCCTCGGTCAGCGGTGCCGCGCACACCACCCAGTCCGCCCGCGTCAGCAGCAGATCCAGCTCATCGGCCCCGTGGATACGCGGCCGCGCGGTCCGCCCCACCACCGCCGTCCGCACGCCCAGCGCCCGCAGCGTGGTGGCGATCGCCCGGCCGATCGGCCCCGCCCCGACCACCACCGCCCGGCTGCCCGCCACCGGCAGGCTCTCCCGGTGCCGCCAGTGCCGCTCCCGCTGGAGCTCCAGCGTGCCCGGCAGGTCCTTCGCCATGGCCAGCACCAGGCCGGCCACGTACTCGGCGATCGGCTGCTCGAACACGCCCCGCGCGTTCGTCACCACCGTGTCGGAGGCGACCAGTTCCGGACACAGCAGCCGGTCCACCCCCGCGCTCGGGGTGTGCACCCAGGCCGGTCTCGGCCCCTCGCCGGGCCAGGCCGCGCGGACCGCGTCGGAGGTGAAGTCCCACACCAGCAGGACATCGGCGGACGGCAGCTCGGCGCGGAGGGTGGTCTCGTCGGCGTACCGGACGTGGACCCGCCCGGTCAGCCGGCCGAGGCGGGGTGGCGGGTCGGCCTCGAGGACGAGGAGAGTCGGCAGCGGCATCGATTGACCACGTTGGCACCCGAACCTACCGTCGTCAACAAGACGCTGGGAGGCCTGCGATGGACGTCTCCTTCCTCGGCGGGCCGGCTCCGCAGCGCGGTGTCGGCGTCGTGGCCCCGTTCGATTTCGCGCTCGACCGGGAGCTGTGGCGCTGGGTGCCCGAGGAGGTGTCGCTGCGCCTCACCCGTACGCCGTACCTCCCCGTCGAGGTCTCCCTGGACCTCGCCCGGCTGGTCAGCGAGCACGAGACGCTGACCGACGCCGTGCGGGCGCTGTCGGCGTCCGAACCGGAGGTCGTCGCGTACGCCTGCGCCTCCGGCAGCTTCGTCGGGGGCCTCGCAGCGGAGCGGGCCATGTGCGCGGCGATGACCCGGGCGGGTGACATCGCCTCGGTGACGACGTCAGGGGCGCTCCTGGAGGCACTGACGGAGCTGGGCGTCCGCAGGGTCGCGCTCGTCACGCCGTACACCGAGTCCGTGACCGCGGCCCTGGAGGACTATCTCGGCGAAGCGGGGGCAGCCGTGACGGGGCGGGCCTTCCTCGGACTGACCAGGCACATCTGGAAGGTGCCGTACCGCGCGGTGGTGGACATGGCGCGGCGGGCGGTGGCCGGCGCGGCGGACGCGCTGTTCCTCTCCTGCACGAACCTGGCCACGTACGACGTGATCCCGCACTTGGAGGCGGAGCTGAGGATGCCGGTGCTGTCCGCGAACCAGGTCACCATGTGGGCGGCGCTGCGCCGGATCGGCGCCCGCGCCGTCGGCCCGTACCAGGCGCTGCTCATGAACGGGGCCCAGCCGGCCCGAGACCCCCAGGAGGGCGTGACATGACGACTGTCGGACTGCTCTACCCCGGGCACTCCGCCGAGGACGACTACCCCCGGATCGAGGCGCTGCTGACCGGCGTGAACGTGCCGATCGTCCACACCGAGATCGGTGAGGACGCCCACCGGGTCGACGCGCTGATGGAGATGGGTTCGGCGGAGCGGCTCGCGGCCGGGGTGGAGGAGCTGCGCCTGTCCGGCGCCGAATCGGTGGTGTGGGCGTGCACGAGCGGATCGTTCGTGTACGGGTGGGAGGGGGCCCATGAGCAGATCCGTTCCCTCGCCGTGACGGCCGGGCTCCCGGCGTCGAGCACCTCGTTCGGCTTCGCCCACGCGGTACGGGAGGTGGGAGCCGGGCGGGTGGCGGTGGCGGCCACGTACCCGGAGGACGTCACGGAGCTGTTCGTCCGGTTCCTGAAGGCGGCCGGCGTCGAGGTGGTCGCGTCCAGGGCGGGCGGGGTCGTCACGGCGGCCGAGGTCGCGACGTGGGGCCCGGAGCGGGTGCTGGAGCTGGTGCGGGCGGCCGACCATCCCGACGCGGAGGCCGTCCTCGTACCGGACACGGCGCTGCACACGGTGGGGTGCCTGCCGGAGCTGGAGGCGGCGGTGGGCAAGCCGGTGCTCACGGCGAACCAGGTGACGGTGTGGGAGGGGCTGCGGCTGGCGGAGCGGCGCGGAGCGTGGTCGACGGAGCTGGGGGCGCTGTTCGCGCGGAAGGGGGAATAACCGGAGAGACCCTCCTGTTAACGGTGGCTGTACGTATTTCCCGCGCAGGAGGGTCCACCGGTGAGTGACGACGCGATTCGAGGCACGGCGAGCGGAACCGCGCCCGTACCCCTGTCCGTACTGGACCTGGTCACCGTCGGCAGCGGCCGTACCGCGACCCAGGCCCTGGGCACCAGCGTCGCCCTCGCCCGGCTCGCCGAGCGGCGCGGCTACCACCGCCACTGGGTGGCCGAGCACCACTCCATGCCCGGTGTCGCCTCCTCGTCCCCGGCCGTGATCCTCGCCCACCTCGCCGCCCACACGTCACGCATCCGCCTCGGCTCGGGCGGCGTCATGCTGCCCAACCACGCGCCGCTCGTCATCGCCGAGCAGTTCGGCACCCTGGAGGCGATGGCGCCCGGGCGTGTCGACCTGGGGCTGGGGCGCGCTCCCGGAACGGACGGCGCCACGGCCGCCGCCCTGCGCCGTACGTCGCGGGTGGGCGAGGGCGCGGACGACTTCCCGGAGCAGCTGGCCGAGCTGGTGCGCTTCCTGGACGACGACTTCCCCGACGGTCACCCGTACGCCCGGATCCACGCCGTGCCGGGGCCGGTGCAGGGGCCGAAGGGGCGGCCGCCGGTGTGGCTGCTGGGCTCGTCCGGGTTCAGTGCGCGGCTGGCGGGGATGCTGGGGCTGCCGTTCGCGTTCGCCCACCACTTCTCGGCGCGGAACACCGTCCCGGCGCTGGACCTGTACCGGGAGTCCTTCCGGCCCTCGGCGGTGCTGGACGCGCCGTACACGCTCATCGGGGTCTCGGCGCTGGCCGCGGACGACGAGCGAGAGGCGCGGCGGCAGGTGCTGACCGGCGCGCTGTCAATGGTCCGGCTGCGCACCGGGCGGCCGGGGCTGATCCCGACGCCGGAGGAGGCGGAGGCGTACGAGTTCAGCGCGGCCGAGCGGGACTTCGTCGACGGCTGGCTGGCCAACGTCGTGCACGGCACGCCGGAAGCGGTCCGGGACGGCCTGGACGGCCTCCAGAAGCGGACGGGCGCCGACGAGCTGATGATCACTGCCAACGCGCACGGTGCGGAGGTGCGGCTGCGGTCGTACGAACTGATCGCGGACGCGTACGGACTGCCCGGCGATGGTTCTGACTCGGGAACGGCCGCACAAGCTTCCTAAGTGAACCTTAAACCGCTCGTCACCGGTGGTGGCGGGCGGTTTTTGTTCGGGGGGCAACGCTGTGACGAGGGGTTTTGTCGCAGGGTTGGTCTAGTCCTCGTTTGGTCCGGACCATTGACGCGGTGTTCGCGCGGCGGCTATCACTGCTCCAACTCCCGTACCGCACACGCCCCTCGGAGGCCGCACGTGCACCACCGCAAACCCCTCATCGCCGCGCTCACGAGCGTGGTGCTCGCCGCCGGGGCGCTGGCCGCCGTCGGCGGCACGGCCACCGCGCAGCCCGCCGCGCCCTCCTCCGGCGGGGTGAAGATCGCGTACTACGACCAGTGGAGCGTGTACGGGAACGCCTTCTACCCCAAACACCTCGATACGCGGGGGATCGCCGGCAAGCTGGACATCATCAACTACTCGTTCGGGAACATCCATCCGACGGAGTTGACGTGCTTCGAGGCCAACAAGGCGGCCGGGGACGACAACAACCCCAACGCCGGTGACGGCGCGGGTGACTCGTACGCCGACTACCAGCGTTCCTTCTCGGCGGCCGACAGTGTCGACGGCGTCGCCGACAAGTGGGACCAGCCGATCGTGGGTGTCTTCAACCAGTTCAAGGAGCTGAAGGCGAAGTACCCCAAGCTGAAGATCAACATTTCGCTCGGCGGGTGGACGTACTCCAAGTACTTCCACGACGCCGCCAAGACGGACGCGAGCCGGAAGAAGTTCGTGGCCTCGTGCGTCAAGCAGTACATCGCCGGTGACCTGCCGGTCGAGGGCGGGTACGGCGGCCCCGGCACCGCCGCCGGGATCTTCGACGGCATCGACATCGACTGGGAGTACCCCGGTTCGCCCGACGGGCACCTCGGCAATCACTACGGGCCGGAGGACAAGCAGAACTTCACCCTGCTGCTCGCCGAGTTCCGCAAGCAGCTCGACGCGTACGGGGCCGCCCACGGCGGGAAGAAGTATCTGCTGACCGCCGCCCTGCCGGCCGGTCAGGACAAGATCAAGCACATCGAGACCGACAAGATCGGCGCGTATCTCGACTACGCGAACATCATGACGTACGACATGCACGGCGCCTGGGACGGCGACGGGCCCACCTATCACCAGTCGCCGCTGTACTCCGGCGCGAATGATCCGACCGATCCCATCAAGCCGGGCACCGAGAGGTACTCGATCGACAACGCCATCGACGCGTGGATCGACGGCAAGCCGGCATACGGCATCGCGGGCGGCTTCCCGGCGAACAAGCTGACGCTGGGGTACGAGTTCTACTACCGAGGCTGGAAGGGCGTCCCGGCCGGGGCGAAGAACGGACTCGCGCAGCCCGCGACCGGGGCTTCGGCCGCCCGGCCGGTCAGCCAACAGGCCGGTATCGCGCATTACAAGGAGCTCGGCGGCATCGTCGACAACGCGGCGACCACCTTCTGGGACGACGAGGCGAAGGCCGCGTACTTCTACAAGGACGGCGAGTTCTTCACCGGGCTGGACAAGCGCGCCATCCAGGCCCGTGCGGACTACGCCCACAGCCGGGGCCTGGCGGGCGCGATGATGTACTCGCTGCTCGGGCTGGACGAGAAGACCACCCTGCTGAACGACATCGTGACGGCCGTCGGTTCGTCTCCGTCGAGCCCGGACCCGACTCCGACTCCGACTCCGACGCCGACACCTACGCCTACGCCTACGCCGACACCTACGCCGACCGATCCGCCGGCCGGTTGCACGACCGCTGCCTGGTCGTCCGCGGCCGAGTACACCGGCGGTGCGCAGGTGTCCCACAAGGGTCACCTCTGGAAGGCCAAGTGGTGGACGAAGGGCGAGGAGCCCGGGACCACCGGTGAGTGGGGCGTCTGGCAGGACCTCGGTTCCTGCTGACCGCTCACCGCATGCCGCCGCCCCCTGCCCGAGGACCTTCTCGGGCAGGGGGCGGCGGTGCGTGGTCAGTCCGGGGTGACGCCGATCAGTTCGGCGATGCGTTCCGCGGCCACCGCCCGGGAGTACAGCCAGCCCTGGCCCGTGTCGCAGCCGATTCGGCGCAGCCGGGCGGCCTGACCGGAGGTCTCCACGCACTCGGCGGTCACGGTCAGCCCGAGCCGGTGGGCCAGTTGCACCAGTGCCTCGACGATCACCTCGTCGGCCGGGTTCGGATGCTCCTCGTCCTGGAACCCCCGGACGAAGGAACCGTCCAGTTTGAGGACGGAGACGGGGAGGCGGCTGAGGTAGGCGAGGTTGGAATAGCCGGTGCCGAAGTCGTCGATGGCGATCCGTACGCCCATGTCGCTGAGCGCCTGGAGGGCTTGCAGCGGCCGCCCGGCCGAGCCCATCACCGCCGACTCGGTCAGCTCCAGTTGGAGCAGATGCGGGGCGAGCCCGGTCTCGGCCAGGATCCCTGCGACGTCCGCGACCAGGTCGGAGTCCCACACCTGGCGCACGGCGACGTTGACGCTCACGAACAGCGGCCGTTCGCCGGGGTGGTCCAGCTGCCACCGCCGGGCCTGACGGCACGCCGTACGCAGCACCCAGCGGCCGAGCTGGACGATCGAGCCGTCCTCTTCAGCAATTCCGATGAACCGATTCGGCGCCAGTGGACCGAACTGCGGATGGTTCCAGCGGACCAGTGCCTCCACGCCCCGTACGGTGCCGTCCGACATGCCGACGAGCGGCTGGTACTCCAGCGCGAACTCGCCCCGCTCGACGGCCGGTCGGAGGGTGGAGGAGAGCGACTGCCGCGTCATGCGGTGGGCGTTGCGCTCGGGGTCGAAGAGCGTCCAGCGGGCCTTGCCGTCGGCCTTGGCCCAGTACAACGTGGTGTCGGCGGCCTGCATCAGGCCGTTGACGGTGGTGCCGGCGGCGGTCCGCTCGACGACCCCGATGGACGCCGAGACCGACAACCGCTGCCCGGCCAGGTCGAACGGCCGCTGCACGGCGGCCAGTACGGACCGGGCCAGGTCGGCGAGCTGCTCCGTCCCGGTGGAGTCCTCGACGAGGATCGCGAACTCGTCCCCGCCGAGCCGGGCCACGAGGTGGCTGCCGCCGCGGGTGTGCCCGTCGCTGTCGGCGCACTCGGTGAGCCGCGCGGCGACGGCGGCCAGCAACCGGTCGCCGACGCGGTGCCCGAGGGTGTCGTTGACCGCCTTGAACCCGTCGAGGTCCAGATAGCACAGGCCGATGCGGCCGGTGCCGCCGTCGTCGTACGAGGAGTTCTCCAGCGCGGAGGTCAGGCGCTCGAAGAACAGGGTGCGGTTGGGGAGCCGGGTCACCGGGTCGTGCATCTGGAGGTGCCGCAGCCGCGCCTGGAGCTGGCGCCGGTCGCTGATGTCCGCGATCGACAGCAGGACGCCCCGGCTGGGCGTGACCGGCGCCACGGTCACCTCGGCCCACAGGGAGCGCCCGTCGGGATGTTTGAGGCGGCGCGTACAGCGGAACCGGGAGCGGCGGCCGCGCAGCACTTCGCGGTACGCGTGCCAGGTGCGGCTGTCGGAGGCGAGGTCCACCAGGTCGGCGGCGGCCAGCTCGCGGAGGGAGGCGCTGTCGGTGCCCAGCAGCGCGGCGAGGGCCTCGTTCGCGGTCACGACGAGCCCCTCGGGGTCCACGACCGCCATGGCGATGTGGGCGGCGTTGAAGGCAGCGCGGTAGTCGTCCGGGACGTGCGCGTCATGCGCGTCGGGCGCCTCTGCGGGGACGCGGGCGACGGCAGCCGAGTGGCGCGGTTCACCGACAGTTTCGTTACTCTCTGTGACCGGGCGCAGGGCGGTTCCGGTCGGTGAGACTGCCGCAGCTCCCGGTCCTTCGGAGGTTCCGTTCACGGCTCGCTCCCGCAAGGCAGTTGTGACGCACAGATGTGGTCGGGATGGGTCGGCCAGGAAAGTGTGCCGATCATAGAGGCTCTCGCGGCGGTCGTTCCAGCGCCGCCACCGCGTGAGACGCGTGTGATTGGTGTGAGGAATCCGCCGTCCGTGGGTGGCCGATCGTTTCTGCACGGGTGTGGCGCAGCACCGTTCTGCGGTGACCGGATGTGACTGTCGGTGAACTTCCGGGACCGGTCCGGCGCGTCGGCCGCTCACCCAAGTGGGGCAGCGGAACAGGGCGTAACGCCACAAACCGTCACAGGGTGGTGGGACGTCCCGTATGCCGTACCGGAGGTTGACGTGGAGGGTCAGCAGACACCCGACGGAGTGGAACGCCGCCGCCTGCGGTCCACCGCCGCGGGGCTCTTCGCTCTCCTCGCGCTCGCCGCCACCGGCCTGGTCGCCGGCCCCGCGAGCGCCGCCCCCGCGGCGGGCCCGTGCGCCCTGCCGCGTACCGACGCGCACCACTCGCTCGGCCTCGACACCTGGAACGCCGCCTACCCGCGGCCGGCCCGGGAGCTCGACGCCCTCATGGTCTTCCTGTCGTTCCCCGACTCCCGGCCGCTGGTCGCCCCCGACACCCTCGCCGCCGACTACTTCCCCGCCACCAGCCACTTCTTCCAGCGGGCCTCCTACGGGAAGTTCACCCTGCACCCGCACCCGCGCCGCGAGTGGATCCGGATGCCCCACGCCTCCACCGCGTACGCCATAAGGCGCGACTGGGAACCGGAGCGCCGCGCCGCCTACCTGCGCGACGCGCTCGCCGCGGCCGACCCGGTGGTCGACTTCTCGCGGTACGACATCGTCTACCTGGTCGCCGACCCGGACGCGCCCGGCGTGGACTCCGACGCCACCAAGGTCGTCAACTTCAACACCCCGCTGTACGCGGACGGCGTGGCGATCAAGCGGGTGGTCACGGTCTTCGAGCGGCACCCGCCGGACCGCAACGTCCTCGCCCACGAGACCGGACACGTCTTCGACCTGCCGGACCTCTACCACCGGCCGATGGACGGCAAGGGCGACTGGGACACCCATGTGGGGGACTGGGACGTGATGGGCAGCCAGTTCGCCCTCGCCCCGGAACTCTTCGGCTGGCACAAGTGGAAGCTGGGCTGGCTGAACCGGCGCCAGGTGTACTGCATGGGGGAGCCGGGCAGCAGCCGTTTCACCCTGGAACCGCTGGCGGCCGCGCCCGAACGGGGTGTGTCGGTCGGCACCCGCCTGGGGGTCGTCAGGACCGGCAGCAACAGCGCGCTGGCGATCGAGGCACGTGGGGCGACCGGGAACGACCGGGGCACCTGCACCGAGGGCGTGCTGATCTACCGGGTCCGTACGGACGCGGTGTCGGGCGCCGGGCCCGTCGAGGTGATCGACACCCACCCGTCGACCGACGCCTGCTTCGACCGGTCGGTCTACCCGCCGCTGGCGGACGCACCGCTGGGCGTGGGGGAGACCTTCACGGTGCCGGGGGAGAACACCCGGGTCGAGGTCGCCGACCGGACCCGGACGGGCGCGTGGACGGTGCGGGTCACGGTCCCCTGAGGAAGCCCGTGGCGAAGGTGGCCGGCGTGGCACGTGGCCGCCGCGGCCGACGAAAAAGCCCCTCGCTTCCGCGAGGGGCTTTTCCCGTCTGTGCGCCGCCAGGGACTCGAACCCCGGACCCGCTGATTAAGAGTCAGCTGCTCTAACCAACTGAGCTAGCGGCGCCTGCTGACGTCGTAGACCTTAGCACCCTGATCGGCGGGAGGAAAAATCGAAACCCGCACGCCCGCGGCTGCCCCCGCCCGGACCGCCCGGACACAGGCCCAGAGGATCACCTCCGGCCCCGGCAGCCAGGGATGACGGGCGTCCGGCGCCACCAGCCAGCGCGGTGCGCCGCCGCCGTCCGCGGCCCCCGGCGTCAGTGGCGGGACGGTGATCGCGTCTCCGCTGCCGTGGCAGAGCAGCGGCGGCACGGCGTCGCCCCACTCCTCCCAGCGGAGCAGCGACGGCAGGCGGTGGGCCGTGCCGGGCGCGGTGAACAGCAGCATCCGCCCACGGTGGACGGCGACCGGGCCGGAGCCGGGGCCCTCGCCCCACAGCCGGTCGAGCATGCGGCGCCCGAAGACCGACTCCACGCTCACCACGTCGAAGACCGAACCGCACGGCAGCACCGCCGGCGCGGTCGGCCGCGACTCCCACAGGGCGAGCGTGGAACGCGGGTACGCGGCCGCCGACGTCAGCCAGCCGGCCCCGGCCGCGGTGACCTCGGTGGCGTGGTCCTGGGTCGATTCGTTTCGCAGCCATGCGCTCATGGCATCCAGGTGTACCGGCCGTGACGGTCCGATTTCGGGGAGTTGCGGGAAATCGGGACAGGGCGGGGCAGCGAGGAGTATCTTGCGCCCCCGTCATATGCCACCCGGCTACTCGTCGCCGGGACGGCCTCCGCCGCGGAGCAGGTCACGCCCGAACTCGATCATCTTCTTGGCGTAGTCCTCGGTCCACTCGGCGCGCTCGGCAATGTCCCCGGCCGTCAGCCGGTCGAACCGCCGCGGATCGGCGAGCTGCGCGGCCGCGACCGCCTGGAACTCCACCGCCCGGTCGGTCGCCGCCCGGAACGCCAGCGCCAGCTCGGTGGACCGGGTGAGCAGCTCCCGGGGGTCCTCCATCGACTCCAGGTCGAAGAAGTGCTCGGGGTCGGAGGCGGCCTCCGCAGGCTCGAAGAGCAGGGGCGCCGGCCTGAGCCGCCGCTGCTCGCTCCGCTCGGTCTCCGCCATGAACCTCTCCTCTTCGCACGACGCGCTTCCCCCACCCGCGGGGACGCCCCCCGTCGTGATGGACCACCTTCCATTCTCCCGCCCGGCGCAAGTACGCCCCCTCGCCCCGGCGGACAAGCCCCTACGGCGGCCGCCTCCGGCTGCGTGCCGGACCCCGTCCGGCGGTGCGGGCCGGCAGCCGGTGCCGGTGGGTGCGGGCGGTCATGGCCGCCAGGCGACGCGGTGCTCCGACAGGTGGGACAGCACCGCGTGGTTGGCCTCCCAGCCGTCCGGGAACTTCACCGTCACGCCCAGCTGGACCGGCTCCGTCGACGGGTGCTCGTCCAGCAGGTCCGCGACGCCCGCGCGGCAGACCACGACGCACGCGTGCCGGTGGCGGGAGGTCAGGACGCACAGGCGGCCGGTCTCCAGGTGGAACGCCGTCGCGTCCGGGCGGCCCGACAGGGGGTGGAGGACGACCGTCACGTCGTACTCCCGCCCCTGGAGACGGTTCGCCGTGTCGACCGTCACCCCCGCGACACCCAGCTCCGCGAGCGCCGTCCGCACCGCCGCCGCCTGGTCGCGGTGGGCCGTGCCGACCGCGATCCGGTCCGGGGTGAGGGGCACCGGGGCCTCGGCGCGCTCGCTCGTCGCCGCCCCGCCCCGGTCCAGCAGCCGCCGCACCACCAGCGCCACCGCCCGTACCGCCTCGGGATCCGTACGCGGGGTGTGCCGGGCGGGCAGCTCCAGCAGGCCCCAGCCGGACTCGGCCGCCTCGTCCAGCACCCGGTCCGGGGCCGAGCCGTCCGACGGCACGCCGAAGGACAGCCGCCGGTCGCCGGGCCCCGTTCCGCTGCGGAACGGCGTGTACGGGTAGAACGCGTCCGAGACGAGCGGCGCGGCCGACGCCGGGAGCCGCCAGGACACCGGCAGCCGGTGCTGCGGCAGCTCGGGGTTGTGGGCCAGCAGGGTCGAGACCGCGCTCGCGGACGGGTCGTACGACAGCCCCGCCCACTGATCCGCGCCGACCACCGAGAAGGGGTCCAGCTGCCCCGGGTCGCCCACGAACAGCGCCCGCTCGAACAGCCCCGCCACCGCGAGCAGCGCGTCCGACCGCATCTGGTACGCCTCGTCCACGATGGCGTGCCCCCACGGCTCGACGCCCTTCACATGCGCCCACTTGGCGGCCGTCGAGATCACCACGTCCAGCCCGGCGAGGTCCGCCGCCTTCGCCGACTTCCGTACGTTGCCCAGGTCGTCGAGTGCCTTGTCGTACGGGTCCGAGTCATTGCTGTGGAGCCGCCCCACCGGCAGCTCGGGCTCCTTCTCGGCCAGCCGCAGCACCAGGTCGTCGACCTGCGCGTTCGTCTGCGCGACGACCATGAGGGGGCGGCCGGCCGCCGCCAGCTCCAGCGCGGCGCGCACCACGAGGGTGGACTTCCCCGCGCCCGGCGGCGAGTCCACGACG
Source organism: Streptomyces sp. NPDC000229 (assembly GCF_040300825.1). Classification (NCBI taxonomy): domain Bacteria; kingdom Bacillati; phylum Actinomycetota; class Actinomycetes; order Kitasatosporales; family Streptomycetaceae; genus Streptomyces; species Streptomyces sp. NPDC000229. The sequence goes on along the minus strand of NZ_JBEPEL010000001.1, from coordinate 228,430 downwards.
ACGCCCCGGGCGTCACCGTGCAGCGTGTCGCCCAGAATCTCGCGGGTCGCCCGCGCGGCCTCGGCGGTGGGGGACCCCCCGGCGAAGCCAGGGGGAGGATCGAAGGCAGCGGACGTCACAGCAGGTCCTCCGGGGTCACGGGGTCGGGACTCTCGGCCGCGTCGGCGCGCGGGGGACCGCCGTGCGTCCACGGCGTCTCCTCCGGGTCCGGCAGCTTCGGGCCGACCCGCTGGTCGTGCTCGAACAGCGTCCACACCAGCCGGTCGCCCTTCTCCGGCACCGAGCCCTCCGCCGGGTCCTTCGAGCGGCCCATCCGGTCCAGCAGCCGCAGCACCAGCGACCCGTCCTCCTCGTACCGCACGAACTGGGCGCTCTGCGGCTTGCCGTCCAGCGACCGGTACACCTTCACCCCCTCGCCGATGTGCGGCACGTCGTCCGTGCGCACCGTCAGCAGCGGCCGCGGGGAGGGCCGCTTCGATTCCGACCAGGCCATCGTCACGTCGACCACCTCCGCCAGGAACGCCTCACCCGCGAGGCGCCGCCCCGCCATCACCAGCGGGTCGTCCAGCGCCTCCTGCGCCTCCAGCTGAGTCTGGGCGCTCTCCCGCGCGGCCAGCTTGTTCGCCGCCGTCACGGCGTCGTCCCGGCGCGGCTGGGGCGGCTCACCCGCCCGCACCCGGTCCCGTTGGCCGGTGAACGACCAGCGGTCGCGGGTCCAGCGGTCCGCGACCCGCGCGCCCGGCGGAAGCTCCCGCACCAGCTCGACCGCCCGCCACACCGCGTGCCACGTCGGCCGCAGCTGCGTCAGGATCAGCCGCCGGACCTCCCGCTCGGCCCGGTGCAGGTCACCCAGCCGCTCGTCGGCCGCCTCCCCGTCCTCCGCCGACGCCAGGGCCTGCCGCGCCCGGTCGTACCGCTCGATGGCGGGCGCCAGCAGCCGGTTGTCGAACGCCGGGTCGGTCGCCGGACCGGCGGGCGGGCACAGCAGCTGACCGTCCCGGTCCCGCGCGAGCTCGGCGCGGAGCGCCGCCTCCGCCCCCGACGTCCCGTCCGGGGTGTCGACCCAGGCGAGCAGCGCCGCCAGGTGCTGGTCCTCCAGCGACGACTGGCCGGTCGCCCAGTGCCGGTTCAGCAGGTCGGTCGCCGCCAGCAGCAGCGACGAACCGGGCACCCGCGCCCGCTCCCCGTAGTGCGTCAGCCAGCGCCCCAGCAGCGGCACGCGCGGCGGCGCCGGGAAGGGCGTCTCCGGATCCTGCTCGGCCGTGCGCCGGAACCGCATCGACCGGCCCAGCAGCCGTACGTACTCGACGCCCGCGCGGCTCGGCACGATCAGCTGCGGCGCGTCCGCGCACAGCTCCACCTCGACCTTGACCTTCTTGCCGGTCTCCGGGTCCGTCCCGTTGCGCTCGGCGGCCTCGACGTCGTCCGCGTACCCCTCGATGTACGGCAGGACCGCCTCGGCCAACTCCGCCAGGAAAGCGAACCGCAGGTCACGGTCGCGCGGCTGCGGCACGACCAGCAGCCGGGGCTCCTGCGGATCCGTCCCGACCAGCGCCCCGAGCGGCGCACCCGCCTCACCGGCGGTCGTCAGCGGTACGAGGACCAGCGGCCGCTCCGCCACATGCCGGTGCCGCACCGTGGCCAGCGGCTGGGCGCGCCCGGACTCGACGGCCTCCAGCCGTGCGAGCGTGGAGATCAGCGACATGCGTCCACCTCCTCCAGGGACTCCGCCCGCAGCGCCGCCGCCCGCCGCAGCGCGGACACCGCCGGATCGTCCGGATCACCGGCCTCGCCTCGCGCGGCCGCCAGCACCGCGCCGACCGTGGTCAGCCCGCCCAGCTCACCGCGCACCGAACGGCCCAGCGTCTCCACCGCGCCCGCCTCCCGGGCCCGGTCGCGGCAGTGGAACGCCAGCTCGCACGCGGCCAGGCACTCCGGCGCGTACGCGTGCGGCACCGCCTCCACCGCGGCGGCCAGCTGCTCCGCCGAGCACGCCTCGACGTCGAAGGTGACCCCGTCCGGCAGGGCCGCCGCGATGTCCTCGATCCGGGTGAGGCGCGCCAGCTGCCGACGCGTCACCGACAGCTGCTTGCGTACGTCGACGACCGAGCCGGTCGGCTGGTTGGAGAAGTCCTTGGGGCACACCAGCAGCACCGAGTGCGCCACCGAAGCACCGTCCGTCAGCGCCGCGACCCGCTCCAGCGCCAGCACGTACACCGCGGCCTGCCGGGCCGCCGCGCCCACCTTCGCCGCGTCCGCCGAGCCGTCGATCATCGGGAACGACTTGATCTCGACGACCGTCCACCGCCCGTCCGGGCCGACCACGACCGCGTCCGGTTCCAGATACGCGGGCGAACCGGCCACCTCCAGGGCCAGCATCGGGTGGTCGAGCAGCGACCACGCCCCGGCCGCCGTCGCCTCGCGCAGCGCCAGAGCCGTACGCGCCGCACGGCCCTCCGGTCCGGCCGCCGCCAGATCGGGGACCCGGACGTCCTCGGGCTCGGCCACGCCCAGCAGCCGCATCAGCTCCATGCCGCCGTCGGCCTTCACCTTGGCCTCGAAGGCGTTGCCCCGCATGAACGCGAACTGCGACTGCCCGAAGCCCGACGGCGCCCCGAGCGCCGACGCCAGCGCGGCCTTGTCGACACCGGCGCCGTCCAGCAGCGCCCGGCGCCGGCAGCCGGGATTGGCGGCCAGCGCCGCCAGCGCGCGGGCATCCAGCGGATGCGGCGCGACGGCCGGACCGCGCAGCTCGGCGAGCTGGTGCCGGAGTGTCGTCTGCGGACGCCGAACCGGTCCGCTGCCCAGGGATTCGCTCACCCGCGGAAGTCTCGCATCCGCCACTGACAATCGGGGCCCGGATGCCCACCATCCATGCCGGCGGGGCCGTACGCGATGATGGACGGACACCCCATGCGAGAACTTCAGGAGAGCCCCCATGGCACCGCGGATCCTGCTCGCCCGGCATGGTCAGACCGAATGGTCGCTGCTGGGCAAGCACACCGGCCGGACGGACATACCGCTGCTCGAGGAGGGCCGCCGGGGCGCGAAGCTGCTCGGCGAACGGCTCCACCGCGGGCCCTGGGACGGCCTGAACGGCGTCGAGATCCGTACGAGTCCCCTGGCACGCGCGCGTGAGACCTGCGAACTGGCCGGTTTCGGCGACCGCGCGGAGCGCTGGGACACGCTGATGGAGTGGGACTACGGCGCCTACGAGGGCATGACCCCGGCCGAGATCAAGTCGGGCCGGCCGGACTGGTTCATCTGGCGCGACGGCGTGCCGGAGGGGGAGACCCTGGCGCAGCTGTCCGCCCGCGCGGACGAGGTCGTCGCCTGGGCGCGCTCGGCCGACCGTGACGTCCTGGTCTTCGCGCACGGCCACATCCTGCGCTCCATCGCCGCGCGCTGGCTGGGCGAGGACGTGTCGTTCGCGGCCCGGGTCCGCCTCGACCCGACGAGCCTGTCCGCCCTGGGCTGGGCCTACGGCGCGCCCGCGCTCGAACGCTGGAACGACACCGGGCACCTGGAGGGCTAGGGTCTTTCGTTCGGATCAGCCCAGCAAGATCCGAACGAGAGGCCCTAGAGGGCCACCAAGGAGGCGCGGCGGGCGAGGAAGGCCGTCACCGCCGCGCTGCCGCCGTACGGGGTGAGCAGGCGGACCGTCTCGGCCAGCATCGCCCGGATACGGCCCGACTGGACCTCGCCGAGCAGGTCCAGGACCCCTTCACCGGCCGCCGCGGCCTCCTCCGGGGAGCCGCCGCGCGCCAGGTCGGTCGCCAGCTGGGCCCGGTACAGCGCCATGTTGCGGGTGAAGTGCGGGTTCTGCAGGGCCGTCGCGCGGCGCGCGTGCCGGGCGGCGCGCGGCCAGTCGCCGAGGGCCGACCAGCACTGGGCCTCCAGCGCTTCCAGCTCCGGTTCGCCGAAGAACGACATCCACTCCGGGTCCGCGTCGCCCGGCCCGCGCCCGAACAGCGTGTGGGCCCGCCCCAGCGCCTCCTCGCACGCCGCCCGGTCGCCCAGCCCCGCCCAGCCGCCCGCCTCCCGCAGCGTCAGCAGGGCCAGCAGGCGCGGTGAGGACAGGTGCCGGCCCGCCCGCTGCCCGGCCTGCGCCGCCCGTACCGCCTCCCGGTACCGGCCCGCGTCCCTGGCCAGGAACGCGGCGTTGGAGAAGGCGTGCGCCTCCAGGGCCGGATCGCCCGCGACCCGCGCGGTGGCCAGGGCTTCCGCGTAGTGCGAGCGGGCGTCGTCCATGCGGCCCGAGTCGTGCGCCAGCCAGCCCACCGAGAGCGCCAGCTCACCGGCGCCCGCGTGCATCCGGTCGGCCGTCGACTGGCGGGCCGCCGTCCCGGCGTCGAGCAGGGCGTAGGCGGTACGGAGCGGCTCGGCGGCCATCCGGTACAGCCGGTCCGCGCCGTGCCGGTCGTCGAGCAGCCGGATCCGTCGCACCGCCTCCTCGACGGCGTGCACCTCCGTCTCGCCGAACCTGCCGCCGGCCCGCGGCGCGGGGACGGTGCCGCCGAGGCCGAGCGAGGCGGCCGCCACGGTGGCGGTACCGCTCGTCATGAATGCGCGACGCAGCACGTCGCTCTCCTCATCGTTCCGGATGGTGATCGGTGGCGCCGGTACGTCGGCGGCCGCGGTACGCGCCCCCCGGCCGCGCACCTGCTCCCGGGCGGCGAACCCCAGGTCCGTCAGGGACAGTCCGGGGAACATGTGCAGGAACACCCGCTCGTACGCGTAGTTGGGGCAGCGGATCTCGCCCGACTCCACGCGCCCGATGTAGCGGGCGTCACACGCGACCTGTTCGCCGATCTCCCGGGCGGCCCGGCGGACCGCGGCCGCGAACTCCCCCGGGGAGCGCTGCCCGCGCAAGCGGCGGAAGGCGAGATTGGGAACTGCCCGTGACGTCGCCATGGCCGAGCCCTCTCCTGCGTACTGCACTGCCGCTGTTCCGGCGGGCAAGAACGTACCCCCTGTGACGGCCCGGGCACGCAGTGTTTGGCTACAAATCGGATATCTCGCTCGTGATCCGCCATGAACTGCCATCCTTTGCGGCGGCGTGCCGCCGTAGCTGTTGACGCGCATGGGCGTTGAACCATGTGGAGAGACGCAACGTGTCTCCACACGGGGACTCGAGCGAGGAGGGGATCCCTTGTTGGAGGTCGGCATGCAGGTGAACCCGCAGTCCGGCGGTGCGTCAGGGGCCACCGCGCAGCACTGGCCGACACCGGACGCGAGCGCCCCGCCCGGAGAGGGCGAGCCCTGTGATCTGGTGACCGTTCCGGCCCGGCAGGGCCTCGAAGCGGTCGACATCCTGCGGCGCGGGGGCGCCCCGCTCGTCGGGCCGGTGCTGCACGACGGGTCGTGCGACACCCTCGGCTTCCTGGTGCCGCCGGGCACCGCCGCCGGCTGGGACATGCCGGGCAGCGCCTGCACCCGGACCTCCGGGCGCGGCCTGCGGATCCCTCCCCTCCCCGGGGCCCAGCCGGAGCCCCCCGTCTCCGGCGCCGGCTGGCTGCTCCCCCCGACCGACACCGGCCCGGTCACCGACCCCGTCGTCCTCCGCGAAGCCCTGGGCGAGGCCGCCCGCCTGATCGAAGCCGCCGACAACTGCCGGTAGGGCCACCGGTCCGGCCGCCCCGTTTCCGGCCGCCCGGCCCGCTTCCGCATGTCCGCCCGGTCGCCCCCCGCGGGGCCGCTTCCGCGTGCCCACGGGGTGGACCACCACTGGCGGACCGGCCGCGGGCCGCGGGCGTGCGCGGTGGCCGGTCCGGTGTGAGGGCGGGAGCCTCGATAATGGGCGGATGGCAAGGAACAAGCGGCGTGCGCGCGGTTCGGCGGCCGAGACCGTCGTCGAGACCGTGGCCGGTGGCGTCGCCGAGCTCATACCCGACCCGGAGCACGCACGGGCCTGGACGCTGCTGATCGACGGGGCGCCCCAGTCGCACGTGGACCTCGACGACCCGGCCCGGCTGAGCTTCGCGTACCAGCGGCGGCTCGGCCATGTCGCCGACCTCGTCGCACCGCCCGGCCGGCCGCTCCAGGTGGTCCACCTCGGCGGCGGGGCGTTCACCCTCGCCCGGTACGTCGCCGCCACCCGGCCCCGCTCCACCCAGCAGATCGTCGAGTTCGACGGGCCCCTCGTCCAGCTGGTCCGCCGCGCGCTGCCGCTCGACCCGGGCGCCCGCATCCGGGTGCGCACCACCGACGCCCGCGCGGGGCTCGGCAAGGTGCCGGACGCCTGGGCGGACCTGGTCGTCGCCGACGTCTTCAGCGGTGCCCGGACCCCCGCGCACCTCACCAGCGCGGAGTTCCTCACCGAGGTGCGGCGCGTCCTCACCCCCGGCGGGCACTACGCCGCCAACCTCGCCGACGGCCCGCCGCTGGCCCATCTGCGCGGCCAGGTCGCCACCGCCGCCGCCGTCTTCCCGGAGCTGGCGCTCGCCGCCGACCCCGCGGTGCTGCGCGGCCGCCGCTTCGGCAACGCCGTGCTCCTGGCCTCCGACACCCCGCTGCCCGTTGCCGAACTGACCCGCCGGGTCGCGACCGATCCGCACCCGGGGCGCGTGGAGCACGGGCGGGGGCTGGCCGACTTCACGGGCGGGGCGGTCGCCGTCACCGACGCGAGCGCCAAGGACTCCCCCGTACCGCCGCCCGCCGTGTTCCAGTGACCGGCGCCGTCCGCATGGTGGGCGTCTCCTTGCCGGGAATGAGACACCGAGGTGAAAATCGGCACATTGCCCCCCATGACAGAAAGAGGCCATTCATGGATACGCACATCCATGTTCGCGTCCACCAGGGTATGGGCGTCTCCGACAGCGGCGAACTCATCGAGCACTACCACTGCCGCTGTGGCGCCACCTGGACGAAGTCGTACCGGGTCGAAGAGGGCTGAGCGCGCTCAGCGCTCGTCGATCTGCACCATCGGCGCGTGATCGTGCCAGGTGCAGAACACGTCGATCTCCTTGCCGTCGCGGCTGAACGTCACCCGGATGTACGTCGGCTGCTTCCACACCTGCATCTGCCAGCCGGACGCCGGGGTCGCCGAGACCAGTTCCGCGGACGAGGTGCCGATGTCGAAGGCCACCCGGCCGCCGTCCACCGTGTAGCTCTTCACCTCGCCCCTGCCGGCGGACGGCGTGCTCGGAGCCGGTGACGGGGAGCGCGAGGGCGGGGCCGGCGGCTTGCGGCTCGGAGCGGCCACGGACGCCGGGGGCTGCGTGGGGCTCGGCGTCGGGGAAGCCTTCGGGCGCCGGGTGGACGAGGCCTGCGAAGCCACGCTCGGCGGCGTCGTCGCCGGGCGGTCGGCCGTGATCGGCAGGGCGCGCGGCGGGTCGTACGCCGTCCCCGCCATCACCGTGTGCACGCCCCACCACGAGAGAGTGACCGCCGCGCCCGTGGCGAGCGACCACGCCATGGCATGTACGAGTCCTCTACGCATCCGGGCCATCCTGCACCACTCGCCCCAGAGGTCAACACCGGTCCCCCTCATTCCGCCGTATGGCGTACGGTGCCGCCCATGGCAAGTGTGCTCGTGGTCGAGGACGACCAGTTCGTGCGCTCCGCCCTCATCCGGCACCTGACCGAGGCCTCCCACACCGTACGGAGCGTCGGCACGGCACTGGAGGCGCTGCGCGAGGTCGCCCATTTCCGCTTCGACGTCGTCATCCTGGATCTCGGACTGCCCGATCTCGACGGGTCCGAGGCGCTGAAGATGCTGCGCGGCATCACCGACGTACCGGTGATCATCGCGACCGCCCGGGACGACGAGGCCGAGATCGTACGGCTCCTCAACGACGGCGCCGACGACTACCTCACCAAGCCGTTCTCGGTGGAGCACCTGTCCGCGCGGATGGCCGCCGTGCTGCGCCGCTCCCGCGCCGCCGCCGGCGAGGCACCGCCCAGCAGCGTCCTCCAGGTCGGCGGGCTCACCGTCGACCCGCTGCGGCGCCAGGCCGAACTGGACGGGGCGCGGCTGGACCTGACGCGGCGGGAGTTCGACCTCCTGGCGTTCCTCGCCGGCCGGCCGGGCGTGGTCGTCCCGCGCAAGGAGCTCCTCGCCGAGGTGTGGCAGCAGTCGTACGGGGACGACCAGACCATCGACGTCCATCTGTCGTGGCTGCGGAGGAAACTGGGCGAAACGGCCGCCAGGCCGCGTTACCTGCACACGCTTCGGGGCGTGGGAGTGAAGCTGGAGCCGCCGCTGTGAGCGTCGACCCTGACATCAGCCGCTGCCGCGGCGGGGCGGCCGCCGGGCCGCAGACGACGACGAAAGCCGCACCTCTGAGCCGCGCGGGCGGAGAAGCGAGCCGAGTGCGGTGAGGTGGGCGCTCGTCAAGGTGGCGCTCGCCGTCACGGTGATGGTCGTGGTCGCGTTCGCCGTGCCCCTGGGGCTCGTCATCAAGGAGATGGCCCGCGACCGCGCGTTCACCAACGCCGAACGGCAGGCCGCCGCCATCGGCACCTCCCTGTCCATCACCACCGACCGCGCCCAGCTCGACCGGGCCGTCGCCTCCACCCAGGCCGGCGCCGCCGGGCACCTGGCCGTGCACATCCCGGCCTCCGCGGAAGCCGCGCCCATGGAGATCGGCACGGGCCGCGCCACCGAGAAGGACCTGGCCACCGTCCAGCGCGTACCGCGCGCCTCGACCACCGAGGTCCCCGGCGGCTACGCCCTGCTCCAGCCGACCGCCATCAGCACCGGCCAGATCGCGATCGTCGAGGTGTACGTCCCCGAGGGCGAGGTCACCAACGGCCTCGCCACGGCCTGGCTGATCCTCGCCGGTGTGGGCATCGCGCTGGTCGTCGGCTCGGTCGCGGTCGCCGACCGGCTCGGGGTGCGCATGGTGCAGCCCGCCCAGCGGCTCGCCCACGCCGCCCACGACCTCGGCGAGGGCAGGCTCGGCGCCCGCGTGCCCGAGGACGGGCCCACCGAACTCAAGTCCGCGGCCATCGCCTTCAACTCGATGGCCGACCAGGTCGTCCAGCTCCTCGCCAACGAACGCGAGCTCGCCGCCGACCTCTCCCACCGGCTGCGTACGCCCCTGACCGTGCTGCGCCTCAACGCCGCCTCGCTCGGCGACGGGCCCGCCGCCGAGCAGACACGGGCGGCGGTGGAGCAGCTGGAGCGGGAGGTCGACACCATCATCCGTACGGCCAGGGCGGCCAAGCCGCAGACCCAGGCGACCGGCCCGGGTGCCGGGTGCGACGCCTCCGAAGTCGTACGGGAACGCATGGACTTCTGGTCCGCGCTCGCCGAGGACGAGGGCCGCAAGGTGCGTCTCGCGGGTGTCGACCGGCCCGTACGCATTCCCGTCGCCCGCCCGGAGCTGGTCGCCGCGCTCGACGCGCTGCTCGGCAACGTCTTCCGCCACACCCCGGAAGGCACCGCCTTCTCGGTGGACGTCCACAACGGCGACGACGCCGTCATCATCCTGGTCTCGGACGCGGGGCCGGGCATCGCCGACCCGGAGGCGGCCCTGGCGCGCGGCAACAGCGGGGCCCGGGACGGGTCGACGGGGCTCGGACTGGACATCGTGCGCCGGGTCGCCGAGTCGACCGGCGGGGACGTACGGATCGGGCACTCGGTCCTCGGCGGTACGGAGGTCCGTGTCTGGATCGGGCTGGACGGGCGGCGCGGCCCGTCGGAGGGGCGGGGACGGGGGCGCGGCCACCGGATGAGGCGCCGGCGGCGCACCCAGCATTAATCGGCGCCCATGGCTTCCTTAAGCGGAGCCTAAGATCCTCAACCACCGCCCCGTAGTGAACATTTGTCCGTTTCGGGCTCGCTAGCGTGCTGCCGCACCACAACCCCCCCAGTAACACAGAGGCAGGCACGCGATGGGCAGCACGCGCAGCACGGGCGGCACCGGCGGCAGGGCAGCGCACCGGCGCAGGGCGAGCGGCAGGAGCAAGGTGATCGGCGCGGTCGTGGCCGCCGCGGTGGTCGGCGGCGCGGCGTTCGCGTTCACCGGCACCGCGCAGGCGGCCGCCGATGGGGGTACCTCCCTGGTCGAGCGAAGCCGAGACCTTGGGGGAGCCGTGTACACCAGGACCAGCTCCTGGGACGGCGGTTACACCGGCCAGTACGTCGTCACCAACGAGACGGACAAGACCCAGTCCGACTGGACCCTCGAATTCGACCTGCCCGCCGGTACGAGGATCGGCTCCCTCTGGAACGGCGACCACACCGTCAAGGGGCAGCACGTCACCGTGAAGCCCCCGAGCTGGAGCAAGCAGCTCGCGCCCGGCGCCTCCGTCACGGTGGGCTTCGTCACCAGCGCGACGGGGCAGGCGGGCGACCCGGCCGGGTGCCTGATCAACGAGGTCACCTGCTCGGCCGGCGGCGGCGCCACGCCGCGGCCCAGCGGCCGGCCCACCGAGCAGCCCAAGCCCACTCCCACCCCGCCGGCGACCGCCAAGCCCACGCCGACGCCCACCCCGACCGCTTCCACGCCCACGCCCCCGCCCCCTCCGACCCCGACCCCGACCCCGCCGCCCGCACCGGGCGCGGGCGCACGGTTCGCCCCGTACGTCGACACCTCCCTCCACCCCGCGTACGACCTGCTCGACACCGCGGCCAAGACCGGCGTGAAGGAGTTCACCCTCGCCTTCATCACCTCCGGCGGCTCCTGCGCTCCCCTCTGGGGCGGCGTCACCGACCTCGCGAACGACAAGGTGGCCGCCCGGATCGGTGCCCTGCGCGCCCAGGGCGGAGATGTCCGCGTGTCGTTCGGCGGCGCCGCGGGCCACGAACTGGCCCTCAACTGCGCCACGGCCGGCGACCTCGCCACGGCGTACGGAAAGGTCGTCGACCAGTACAAGCTCACCAAGGTCGACTTCGACGTCGAGGGCGCGGCCCTCCCCGACACCGCCGCCAACACCCGCCGTGCCCAGGCCATAGCCCAGCTCCAGAAGTCGCACCCGGGCCTGGACGTCTCCTTCACCCTGCCGGTGATGCCGGAGGGGCTGACCCAGCCGGGCGTGGACCTGCTCGCGGACGCCAGGAAGAACGGCGTGAAGATCGGCGCCGTCAACATCATGGCGATGGACTACGGCCCGGCGTACAGCGGGGACATGGGCCAGTACGCCATCCAGGCCGCGACCGCCACCCAGGCGCAGATCAAGGGCGTGCTCGGACTGTCGGACGCGGCCGCATGGAAGACCGTCGCCGTCACCCCGATGATCGGCGTCAACGACGTCACCACCGAGATCTTCAAGGTCGACGACGCCACCCAGCTCGTCGACTTCGCGAAGTCCAAGGGACTGGGCTGGCTCTCGATGTGGTCCTCGACCCGCGACAAGCAGTGCGCCGCGGGTGCCGTGAACCACGCGGACGCCACCTGCAGTTCGATCCTCCAGCAGCCGCTGGCCTTCACCAAGGCGTTCGCCGCCTACAAGTAGCCACTCCTCCAGCGCTCCGGCCGGGCCCGCCCCCCACCCGGCCGGAGCGCGCCCCTGTCCGTCCCCGTGCTCAGCCCTTCACCGCGCCCTGCATGATGCCGCCGACGATCTGCCGGCCGAACACCACGAAGACGAGCAGCAGCGGGAGGGTGCCCAGCAGGGCGCCCGCCATGATGACCGACTGGTCGGGGATGTAGCCGCGGCCCAGGCCCGTCAGGGCCACCTGCACGGTCGGGTTGCTCTGGGTGAGGGCGATGATCGGCCAGAAGAAGTCGTTCCAGGACATCACGAACGTCAGCATGGCCAGGACCGCCATCGCGGGCCGGGCGACCGGGAAGACGACGTGCCACACCACCCTCGGGCCGCTCGCGCCGTCCACCCGGGCCGCCTCGATCAGCTCGGTGGGCAGCGCCCGCACCAGGTACTGGCGCATGAAGAACACGCCGAAACCGCTCACCAGCGCGGGCAGCACGACGGACTGGAGCCGGTCCGTCCACGACAGCTCGGCCACCAGCATGAAGAGCGGGACGACACTGAGCTGCGGCGGCACCATCATCGTGCCGATCACCAGCAGCAGAAGCAGGTTCTTGAAGCGGAAGCGCAGCTTGGCGAAGGCGAAACCGGCGAGCGTGGAGAACAGGACCGTGCCCGCCGCGACCGTGCCCGCCACGATCGTCGTATTGACCAGCGCAAGGCCCATGTCGGCGTCGGTCCAGGCGACGCCCAGGTTCTCCAGCAGGTTGTCGCCGAACCACAACGGCGGTGGCGTCTGCGCCAGCCTGCCGTTGGTGCTGGACGCCGCGATCGCCGTCCACACGAGCGGGAACAGCGACAGCACGGTGAGGACGACGAGCACGGCGTACGTCACCAGGCCTGCACGAGCCTTCACTCCGCCCTCCTTCGGTACGCGGTGAGCAGCGCGACGGCCGCCCCGAGGACGACGAGGATCAGGAACATCGCCCACGCGATCGCCGAGGCGCGGCCCAGGTGCAGGTTCACCCAGCCCTGCTCGTACAGATACAGACCCAGCGTCTGGAACTGGTGGTCCGAGCCGCCCGTCGCGCCCGCGCTGCCGTTGTACAGCAGCGGCTCGCCGAACAGCTGGGTGGCGCCGATCGTCGACACGACGCAGGTGAACAGGATCGTCGGCCGCAGCGACGGCACGGTCACGTGCACGAACTGCCGCCACCGCGAGGCGCCGTCCAGCGCCGCCGACTCGTACAACTCGTCGGGGACGGCCTGCATCGCGGCGAGGTAGATCAGCGCGTTGTAGCCCGTCCACCGCCAGACGACGATTGCGGACACCGCGATCTGCGAGGTCCACGCGCCGTTCTGCCAGTCGACCGGGTCGATGCCGACGAGGCCGAGCGCCCAGTTGACCAGTCCGAAGTCCCTGCCGAACAGCAGCACGAACACCAGGGTCGCGGCGGCGACGGAGGTGGCGTACGGGGTGAGGGCGACAACCCGGAAGAACATCGAGCCGCGCAGCCGGTGGTGGAGCAGGTGCGCGATGCCCAGCGCCATCGCCAGCTGCGGGACGGTGGACAGGAGGCCGATGGTGACCGTGTTCCTCAGGGCGTTGAGGAAGAACTCGTCCGAGAGGAGGCGGGAGTAGTTCCGCAGCCCCACCCACTCCATGTCGGTGGGCGCGGTCAGCTCCACCCGGTGCAGGGACGCCCAGCCGGTGTAGAGGAGCGGGAAGAGGCCGAACGCGGCGAAGAGGACGAAGAACGGGGCGATGTACGCGTACGGCGTCCACCGGTCCGCCCGGCGGCTCCCCGGATGCCGTCGGCGGCCGCCCCACCGGCCCGTGCCCTCCGTCCGGCGCCCGGGCGGCCCCTGTCCGGTCGCGGCGGAACGGGCGGTGGCGGCGACGGCCTTCTCGCCGGGCGGGCCGGTCGTGCCGGGGGCGCCGGGGGTGATGACGGCGGTCCGGGGGGCGGTGCCCGTGTCCGGGGCCGCCGCGCCGCCGGGTGCCGCGAGTGGCTCGTCGGGGGAGTCGCCGTCGGGTGTGGTGGTCGTCGTGTCGCTCGGCATGGCGGTCACAGGTCCAGTGCGTTGTCGATGGTCCTGACCGCCGCGTCCCAGCCGTCCTCGGGCCGCCGGCCCTTCTGATCGACCTGGAGCATGCCGACGTCGGCCAGGTTCTGCGCGATGACCAGGTCCTTCGGGCCGAGGATCGTCACCGGCACGCCCTGCGCGGCGCGGGTGTAGATCCGGCCGATCGGGGCGTCGCCGAAGTACGGGTGCCGGGCGCCCGCGACCGCCGGGAGGGCGTGAGCGGCGGACGCGCTCGGGAAACTGCCGCGCCGCTGGAACAGCTTCGCCTGCTGCGCGGGCGCCGTCAGCCAGGCCGCCAGCCTCGCCGCCTCCGCGCGGTGCCTGCCGGACTTCGGTACGACGAGGAAGGAGCCGCCCCAGTTGGCGGGCCTGGGCGCGGCCGCCACGTCCCACAGGTCCTCACCCGCCGGGCCCGCCTTGTCCTCGATGTAGCCCAGCATCCAGGCGGGGCAGGACACGGTGGCGAAGGTGCCGTTCGCGTACGCCTGGTCCCAGGCGGGCGTGAACTGCTGGAGCCTCGCCGTCAGGCCCTCGGTGGCGAACGAGGCGGCGAGGTCCCACGCCTCGCGCACGGCCGGGTTGGTCTTGTAGACGACGGTGCCGTCCTCGTCGTAGAACCGCCGTGCGCTGCTGCCGGTGACGGCCGACAACACGCCGGACGCCGAGTCCGTGAAGGCCGTGCCCGCCGGGGCCCTGTCCCGGTACCGCCGGCCCGTCTCCAGGTACCCGCGCCAGTCGCCCGCCCACAGCCGGCCGACCGCTTCCCGGTCGGTGGGGAGCCCGGCCCGGGCGAAGAGGTCCTTGCGGTAGCAGATGGCCTGTGGCCCGATGTCGGTGCCGAGGCCCACCGTGCGGCCGTCCCCGGTGGTGGCCTGCGCCCACTTCCACGGCAGGAAGTCCGCCCGGCGCACCCCCGGCGCCCTGCCCAGGTCCTCCAGCTTGTCCGCCTGGGTGGCGGTCACCTCCGCGATGTTGATGGCCTCGACCGCCTGGATGTCGGCGAGCCCGCTGTCACTGACGAGGTGGGTGAGGAGCTGGGGGTAGTAGTTCTCATTGCGCTGGATGGACGTCTGCTTGATGACGACGTCCTTGTTCAGCCTCATGTACTCGTCGTAGAGCCCGGTCTCCGCGTATCCGAACGTCCCGAAGAGGCCCACGGTGAGCGTGGTCCGGCCGTCGTCGCCGCCTCGGGCGCAGCCGGCGGCCGGTGCGGCGGCGAGTGCCACGAGGGCCGCGACCAGCAGGGCCCGTCCGTGGCGGGCTCCTCGCCGGAGGCCCCGCCTCCGGGCGTTCCGCGATCCGCGGGTGAGTGCGCGCATGAGCCGATTCTGTACGCAACCGGGCACGCGACGCGCCGAGGCCCCCGCGGCGGGCCGGGGCCCCGGCCTGATCCCGCCGTCAGGACTTACGCCCCGTCGAGCGCGGGCAGTTCACCGGAACGGGCCACCCGCGCGTACCAGTGGGCCGTCGACTTCGGCGTACGCCGCTGCGTCTCGTAGTCCACGTGCACCGCGCCGAACCGCTTGGCGTAGCCGTACGCCCACTCGAAGTTGTCCAGCAACGACCAGAGGAAGTAGCCGCGCACGTCCGCCCCGTCGGTGATCGCCCGGTGCACCGCCTCCAGGTGGGCGTGCACATACGCGAGGCGCCGCGGGTCGTGGACCGAACCGTCGGCGGCGACCTCGTCCTCGAACGCCGCGCCGTTCTCCGTGATCAGCAGCGGCAGGCCCGGGTGCTCACCGGCCACCCGCAGCAGCAGGTCGTACAGGCCCGTCGGGTCGACCGCCCAGCCCATCGCGGTCCGCTCACCGGGCGGCTGGTGGAAGGCGACGTCCTCCGACCCGGGCCAGGGCGAGTACGCGCTGGCACCGTGGCCGTCGTTGCGCGGGGCGTCGTCGCCCTCGCGCGCCGCGGCCACCACGGTGGGCGTGTAGTAGTTGATGCCCAAGCTGTCCAGCGGCTGGTTGATGGCGGTGAGGTCGCCGGGACGGACGAAGGCCCAGTCGGTGAGGTACGCGGTGTCCCGCAGCAGGTCCTCCGGATAGGCCCCGTTCAGCATCGGGCCGAGCCAGACCCGGTTCCCGACCGCGTCGATCCGGCGTACCGCGTCCAGGTCCTCCGGCGCCGAGGTGAGCGGCCGCAGCTCGTGCAGGTTGAGCGACACGGACATCTCCGCGCGCGGCGGCAGCGCGGCGCGCAGCGCCTGCACCGCCAGCCCGTGCCCCAGGTTCAGGTGGTGGGCGGCGCGGAGGGCGGCGACGGGGTCGGTGCGGCCCGGGGCGTGGACGCCGGAGCCGTATCCGAGGAACGCGCTGCACCAGGGCTCGTTGAGCGTCGTCCAGCGCCCGACACGGTCACCGAGCGCGCCGGCGACGATCCCGGCGTACTCGGCGAACCGCTCGGCGGTGGCCCGGTGCGGCCAGCCGCCCGCGTCCTCCAGGTCCTGCGGCAGATCCCAGTGGTAGAGCGTCAGCGTGGGGGAGATGCCGTGGGCGAGCAGCTCGTCGACGAGCCGGCGGTAGAAGTCGAGGCCCTTCTGGACGGCGGGGCCGCGCCCGGTGGGCTGCACCCGCGACCAGGACACCGAGAAGCGGTACGCGGTCAGCCCCAGGTCCGCCATGAGCCGGACGTCGTCACGGAAGCGGTGGTAGTGGTCGACCGCCACATCGCCCGTGTGCCCTTCGAAGACCTTCCCGGGCGTACGGGCGAAGGTGTCCCAGATGGACGGGGTTCGGCCGTCCTCGGCCGCCGCCCCCTCGATCTGGTACGCGGCGGTGGCCGCGCCCCACAGGAAGCCGGGCGGAAACCGGCGGGTCGCGGTGAGCGGCAGGGAATCGGACGCAGTCATACGGGAGCGCTCCCAACGCAGAAGAGGGTCGGTCTTTACGGGATCGGCCGTGCGAGGTCAGCTCTTGACCGCGCCCGAGGTGATGCCGCCCACGATGTGCTTGCCGAGCAGGGCGAAGACCAGCAGCAGCGGCAGCGTGGAGATCAGCGCGCCGGTCAGCACGATCGCCTGGTTGATGGTGTGGTTCCCCGAGCCGAGACCGGCGAGCGCCACCTGGAGGGTCGGATTCCCGTCCGGTGTGAGCGCGATGAACGGCCAGAAGAAGTCGTTCCAGGCCTGGACGAACACCAGCATGCCCAGCACGGCCATCGCGGGCCGGGCGACCGGGAAGACGACGTGCCAGATGATCCGCAGGCTGTGCGCGCCGTCCACCCGCGCCGCCTCCACCAGCTCCACGGGCAGCGCCTCCAGCAGGTACTGCCGCATGAAGAACACCCCGAAGGCGGCCACCAGGGAAGGCAGCACGACCGACTGGAGCTGGTCCACCCACCCCAGGTCGGTGATGATCCGGTAGAGCGGGATCACGCTGAGCTGCGGAGGGATGGTCATCGTGGCCACGACGAGGGCCAGCAGGGCGTTGCGGCCCCGGAACGGCAGCTTGGCGAAGGCGAAGCCGGCGAGTGTGGAGAAGACCACGGTGGAAGCCGCCACCAGGCCCGCCACGACCGTGGTGTTGACCAGCGCCTCGCCCATGTCCACCTGGTTCCAGGCGAAGGTGAGGTTGTCGAGGAGGTGCGGACCCGGCAGGAGCGGCGCCGGGGCCTCGACCACGCGCTCGCCGGTGTGCGACGCGGCGACGAGGTTCCAGTACAGCGGGAAGAGCGAGACCAGGGCGGCCAGGCCCAGCAGCACGTAGGTCAGCGGCCCCGCGTGGTGCTGGCGTCCCGCCGTCTGCTTGATCTTCACGTGGTCTCCCTGTTCAGGCGGGCGACGAGCAGCCGGACCCCGCCGATCAGCAGCAGGATCAGCAGCATCACCCAGGCGATGGCGGACGCCTGCCCCAGCGCCCCGGTGATCCAGCCCTTCTCGTACATCAGCAGGCTCAGCGTCTGGAACTGGTTGCCGCTGCCCCCGCTGACCCCGAGACTCCCGCCGTACAGCATCGGTTCACCGAACAGCTGGGTGGCGCCGATCGTCGAGACCACGACGGTGAAGAGGATGGTGGGGCGGATGGAGGGGATGGTCACGCTGATGAACTGGCGCCAGCGCGAGGCACCGTCGAGCGAGGCGGCCTCGTACAAATCCTGGGGAACGGCCTGCATGGCGGCGAGGTAGATCAGCGCGTTGTAGCCGGTCCACCGCCAGATGACGATCACGGAGATCGCGATCTGCGCGGGCCACTTGGACGACTCCCAGTCCACCGGGTCGAAACCGACCCAGCCGAGGACGGTGTTGATCAGTCCGTAGTCGCTGTTGAACAGCTGGGCGAAGACGAGCGTCGCGGCGGCGATGGAGGTCGCGTAGGGCGCGAGGACCGCCACCCGGAAGAAACCCCGCCCGCGGAGCTTGTAGTTGAGCAGGTGGGCCAGGCCCAGCGCCATCAACAGCTGCGGCACGGTGGAGATGACCCCGATGGTGAACGTGTTCGCCAGCGCGTTCCAGAAGAAGTCGCTGTCCCACAGCCCCGTGTAGTTGTCGAAGCCGCGCCACTGCGCCTCCCCGCCCAGCTCCACGCGGTGCAGCGAGAGCCAGCCCGTGTAGATGAGCGGGAAGAGCCCGAAGGCCGCGAAGCAGAGGAAGAACGGCGCGACGAAGGCGTACGGGGTCGCCTTCAGGTCCCAGCGGTACAGGCGGCTGCGCCGGCCGGCTGCCTTGCGGGCCGGCGGGGGAGGAGGAGTCGGCGGTTCGGACGGGTCGGGCGGGTCGGGCGGCGACGTGCCGTCGGCCGCCGCCCGGACGGAGGTGGCCACTCGGACGGTCCTTTCAGGCGGGTGCGGGGCACGCGCGTGCGTGCGGGTGCGCTCGGGGGTGCGGGGCATGCGCGTGCGTGCGGCGTTCGGGGGTGCGGGGCATGCGCGTGCGTGCGGCGTTCGGGCGGGTGGTGGCCCAGGGGCGGTGCGGTCCGTGGGGCTGGCCGGGGTCCTCCGGGCTCGACCCTCCCCCGGAGGGGCCACCACCACGCGGGGGCCCCAGCGGGGACGACCCTGCACGACCCCTCCCCGCCGCGGGCACGTGCGGCTGCGGCGGAGAGGGCCCGGCGGCAGGGGTTACTGGTCGATCTTGTCGTCGACCAGCTTCTTGACGTTCTCCCAGGCCGCGTCCGGCGAGGTGCCGCGCTGCTCGATGTCGAGGATGCCGTTGTCGGTGATGAAGGTCTTCACCTGACCGTCGTAGCGGCTGACCGGCGCGGGCGTGATCCCGGCCGCGGCCTCCGAGTAGATCTTCCCGACCGGTGTGTCACCGAAGTACGGGATCTTGGCGTTCTGCACCGTCGCCGAGGCGAGCGTGTCCTTGGTGGAGGGGATGTTGCCGTTGACGCCGAACACCTTGGCGTGCTGCGCCGGAGCCGTCAGCCACGCGGCGAGCTTCGCGGCCTCCTCCGCGTGCTTGCCGGCCTTCGGTACGGCGAGGAAGGAGCCGCCCCAGTTTCCTGCGACCGGTGGGCTTGCGATGTCCCACTTGCCCTGGTTGCCGGGGCCGGCCTGGTCCTTGATGATGCCGGTCATCCAGCTCGGGCAGGCGACGGTGGCGAACTTGGAGTTCTTGAACCCGGCGTTCCAGGTGCCCTTCTCGTCGAACTGCCGCAGTTTGGCGGTGATCCCGCTCCGCGCGGCCTCGACGGCGAGATCCCAGGCCTTCTTGACGCCGGGGCTGTTCTCGTAGTCCAGCTCGCCCTTTTCGTTGGCGTACTGCTGCGGCTGGCTGGAGAGCACGGCGTTGAACAGGCCGCTGGCGGAGTCGTGGAAGGCGGTCCCGGGGGGAGCGTTCTTCTGGTACGTCTTGCCGGTGGCGACGAACTTGGCCCAGTCGCCCGCCCAGAGCTTGGCGACCTGGGCGCGGTCGGTGGGCAGTTTCGCCTTGGCGAAGAGGTCCTTGTTGTAGCAGATGGCCATGGGGCCGATGTCGGTGCCGAGGCCGATGACCTTGCCGTCGGCGGTGGTGGCCTGCTTGACCTTCCAGTCGAGGAACGCGGAGGTGTCGGCGCCGCCCGTCCTGGACAGGTCCACCCACTTGTTGGCCATGGTGGGGCCGACGGCCTCGGCGATGTAACCGACCTCGATGGCCTGGATGTCGGCGAGGCCGCTGTTGCGGGAGAGGCGCAGCTTCAGGGTGTCCCAGTACTTCTGGCCGTCGGCGACGTTCGACTCGACGATCGTGACGTTCGGGTTGAGCTTCTCGTACTCGGCGTAGAGCTTGGCGCCGTTCTTGTCGTCGTAGCCGAAGGAACCGAAGGTTCCGATGCGCAGGGTTATCTTCCCGTCGCCGGTGGCCCCGCCCGCGTCCGTGCTGCAGCCGGTCATCAGGATCGCGCCGGCCGTGAGCGCCGCGAAGGCCGCGGATCTCGGGCGGCGCCCGCGCGTACTGCTGGAAGTGCGCATTCCACTCTCCTCGTCCAGGTGGTGCCGGTGTGCGCGCAAGAAGGGAAGGTGCGGGTCGGGCAGCGGTCCGTGTGGGAGCGCTCCCATGCGGCACCATGCCCGGAAGGGTGCTGCCTGGCGGGGGCGGGTGTCAAGGCATGGGCGGCAAATCGTCGGGAGGCGGCGGACCGGTACTCCCGCTCGCCCCGGTGCAGGGGCACCCTCTAGGTTGACGGCAGTCACTGCCCCGCTGCTCATGGCGGGGCTCGGCGTTCGATGGGAGACCGATGGCGGTGAGCGGACGGCAGACCGGCAGGCCCACGCTGGAGGAGGTCGCGGCCCGGGCGGGTGTCGGGCGCGGCACCGTGTCCCGGGTGATCAACGGCTCGCCCCGGGTCAGCGACCGGGCGAAGGAGGCGGTCGGCCAGGCCATCGCCGAGCTGGGGTACGTCCCCAACCGGGCCGCCCGCGCACTGGCCGGCGCCCGCACGGACGCCATCGCCCTGGTGATCCCGGAGACCGAGGCCCGCCTGTTCGCCGAGCCGTACTTCCTCGACATCATCCGGGGCGTCAGCGCCGAACTCGCGGAAGCGGACATGCAGCTGCTGCTGACCCTGATCCGGTCCAGCAAGGAGCGGCAGCGGTTCGAGCAGTACCTGTCCGCCCAGCGGGTGGACGGCGTGCTGCTCGTCTCCATCCACGGGGACGACCCGCTGCCCGACCTGGTGCGGGAACTGGGCCTGCCGGCCGTGCTCAACGGCCGCCGCTCCGCCGACGAACCGGTGGCCTACGTCGACTCCGACAACGTGGGCGCCGGCCGCTCCGCCGTCGACCACCTCACCGGCCGGGGCCGCCGCCGTGTCGCGACCATCACCGGCCCCCTCGACATGTACGTGGCCCGCTGCCGCCTCGACGGCTACCGCCAGGGCATCGAGGCGGCCGGCCTCCCCGCCGACGACCGGCTGGTCGCCGCCGCCGACTTCACCGAGGAGGGCGGCCGCCGCGCCATGCGCGAGCTGCTGGACCGCTGCCCCGACGTCGACGGCGTCTTCGCCGCGTCGGACGTCATGGCGGCGGGCGCCCGCGGAGCGCTGCGCGAAGCGGGCCGGCACGTCCCCGACGACGTGGCGCTCATCGGCGTCGACGACTCGGCGGTGGCCCGCCTCATGGACCCGCCGCTGACGAGCGTGCGCCAGCCGATCGAGGAGATGGGCCGCCGTATGGCCCGCGCCCTGCTCCAGGAGATCACCGGCCCGGGCCCCGAACCCTGCCGGGTCGTCCTGCCGACGGAGCTGGTCGTCCGCGACTCGACGTGACGCCACCCCCGTCCACCCCCGGCCACGGAGGATCCCGCCCCGGCCGGGCCCGTCGAGGGCCGGCCGGGGGCGGGGCTCAGGGGCGGGTCAGAGCGCCGGGTGGGCGTTCTTCATCAGCTCCTGGAACTGGGCCGAGAACCAGTGGCCCGACAGCGGGGCGTTGGGCAGGGCGCCCGACATGTTGTTGTTGTTCCGGGGGTTGCCCGTGTACGTCGGGTCGCACATCCGGTCGAACCCCTTGCCCTCGTCGTTCGGGATCTCCCGGCTCGCCCCGTCCGACTCGCCCGGCGGCTTCATCCACACGTACGCGTCGATGCCCGCCGCCGGCGCGGCCTTCGGGCGCTCGCCGAGACCGGCACCGGCCTGGTTGCACCAGTTGCCGAGGTGGATGCGCCGGTCGTAGCGGCCGCCGTTGACGTACGTGTCGACAGTGGTCGTCGCCCCGGGGCCGGTCGGGCGGGCCGTGCCGCCCCAGCCGTTGCGGGAGGTGTCGATCAGCATGCCCAGGTTCTGGTCGAAGCCGAGCGACACCAGCTTGGCGCGCATGGCCTGGGCGTACGACAGCTCGTCGGTGTACCGGTTCCAGTCGACCCACTTCGACTGGCGTACGGACACGCCGTTGATCGTGTCCTCGATCCTGAAGTGGTCCTCCTTCAGCGCGCTGTAGTTGGCCGTGTTGACGATGAAGCCGTGCACCTTGGAGACCGTCGATCCCTCGGCGGTCGCCGCCTGCTTGAACAGTTCGGCGGAGGCGCCGAAGTTGTCGTCCCAGCCGAGCCAGCCGTGGTGGCCGGCGTCCACGTAGTTGTAGACGTTGCCGACCGCGCCGAGCTTGTTCAGCGCGTACCCGACGCCCTTGATGTAGTTGCCGTTCGCCTTCATCACGTCGCAGTTGGGCGTGGCGGTCGGGCGCGGGGTCACATTGGTGACCAGGTTGGGCAGGGAGTCGATCTCCACGGTCGTGACGATGCGCAGGCCCGCGTACTTGGGGTCGGCGAGGATCGCGGCGATCGGGTCGATGTACTGGGTCTTGTACTTCTCGATCTCCGTCGGGCCCAGTTCGCCGTTGGAGGCGAGTGCGGCGCAGTCGCGCCCCGGCAGGTTGTAGATGACCAACTGGACGGCGAGTTCGCCGGTGCCCTTCTGGCGCAGCGCCTCGTCGAGGTGGTCGCGCAGGCCCATGCCGCCGTTCACGCCGTTGATGGCGGCGATCCGGTCCAGCCAGACGCCGGTCGGCTGGCTGGAGATCCGCGTGCCGCCCGGCTCGGCGGCGGCCTTCGCGGACCACTCGGGGTTCACGTACACCTTGGCGCCCGCGTACGGGTTGTCGACGCGGCTCCCGGGCGGCGGCGGGTCGGTCGGCGGGTCCGTCGGGTCGGTCGGATCCGTCGGACCGCCGTTGCAGGTCACGCCGTTCAGCTTGAACGTCGCCGGTACGGCGTTGGTGCCGCTGTACGAGGCGTTGAAGCCGAAGGAGGCCGAGCCGCCGGTGGCCAGGCTGCCGTTGTACGACACGTTCCTGGCGGTGACCGCGGCGCCGGTCTGTGAGGTGGTGGCGTTCCAGGACTGGGTGACGCGCTGGTTGCCCGCGTAGGTCCACTCCAGGGTCCAGGAGCTCACCGGGTCACCGGTGTTGGTGACGGTGACGTTGGCGCCGAAGCCGGTGCTCCACTGGTTGGTGACCTGGTAGTCGACCCGGCAACCGGGGGCGGCGGCGCCGGCCTGGGTGCTCAGTGCGGTGGCGGTGGCGCCCGTCGCCGCGAGCAGGGTGCAGGCGGCCAGGAGGGCGGTTCGGCGGCGGGAGGGGGTGGGGGGTGCGGCGGTTCTGGTGCGGCTCATGTCCGGTGCTACCTCTCGGTCGTGGGCGCGCGTCGGTGGTCGCCGCGGCCCGGTGACGGATGCGTACGGAGATGTGCGGGGGCGTGCCGTCGTCGTCGCTGGATCGGAGGAGATACGGGTTCGCCGCGGTCACCCGCCGTGGGCGGTGCGCGGGCGGTGGGAAGGGCGAGCACCCGGTGGCCCGGGGCAGACGTGCGGGGGGTGTCGCATGAGCGACTCCTTGCAGCTCGGGCGCACCCGACCCTGCGCCGACTGAATGGAACCGCTCCCACTGGTGGAGCAGACCGTAGCGGCAGACTCCGTCAAGGAACAGAGGGGCCGTCAATTTGCGCCTGTCGAACTTCTTCGACTCTTCAAGCGCCTTGACCCCTCGCCTCCCCCTCCTCATAGTGGGAGCGCTCCCACTGGTTCAAGGCTTGTGCACGACGCGTCACACCCCCGGCGGACCGAGCCGCCCACAGCCCCCGCCGCGGACCCCCCCACGTCCGAGAGGAAGCACCCGTGCGCAGAACGCGAAACCTGCTCCTCGGCCTGGCCCTCGCCGCCGGGCTGCTGACCGCAGCGCCACCTCCGGCCACGGCCGGCCCGCAGACGGCCGCGTCGTACACCTGGAAGAACGTCCGCATCGACGGCGGCGGCTTCGTTCCCGGCATCGTCTTCAACCGCACCGAGAAGAACCTCGCCTACGCCCGCACCGACATCGGCGGCGCGTACCGCTGGCAGCAGGCGACCAGGAGCTGGACCCCGCTGCTCGACCACATCGGCTGGGACGACTGGGGCCACACCGGCGTCGTGAGCCTCGCCTCCGACTCCGTCGACCCCAACCGGGTGTACGCCGCTGTCGGCACCTACACCAACAGCTGGGACCCCGGCAACGGTGCCGTCCTCCGTTCCGCCGACCGCGGCGCCACCTGGCGCAAGGCCGACCTCCCCTTCAAGCTCGGCGGCAACATGCCAGGCCGCGGCATGGGCGAGCGCCTCGCCGTCGACCCCCACCGCAACCGCGTGCTCTACCTCGGCGCGCCGAGCGGCAAGGGCCTGTGGCGCTCCACCGACGCGGGCGCCACCTGGTCGAAGGTCACCGCCTTCCCCAACCCCGGCAACTACGCCCAGGACCCGTCCGACACCAGCGGTTACGCCTCCGACAACCAGGGCGTCGTCTGGGTCACCTTCGACGAGACGACCGGTACGCGCGGGAACGCCACCAGGACCATCTACGTCGGTGTAGCCGACAAGGCCAACTCCGTCTACCGCTCCACCGACGCCGGCGCCACCTGGACCCGCCTGCCCGGCCAGCCCACCGGCCTCCTCGCCCACAAGGGCGTCCTCGACGCGGTGAACGGCCACCTCTACCTCGCGTACAGCGACACCGGAGGCCCGTACGACGGCGGCAAGGGCGCCGTGTGGCGGTACGCCACGAAGACCGGCACCTGGCAGGACATCACCCCCGACCCCCAGGCGTACTACGGCTTCAGCGGGCTGAGCGTGGACCGCCGCGAACCCGGCACGGTCATGGTCACCGGCTACAGCTCCTGGTGGCCCGACACCCAGATCTTCCGCACCACGGACAGCGGCGCGACCTGGACGCGGGCGTGGGAGTACCGCCCGTACCCGAACCGCTCCAACCGCTACACCATGGACGTCTCGTCCTCCCCCTGGCTCACCTGGGGCGCCCACCCCTCCCCGCCCGAACAGACCCCCAAACTGGGCTGGATGACCGAGGCGCTGGAGATCGACCCCTTCGACTCCAACCGGATGATGTACGGCACGGGCGCCACGATCTACGGCACCGAGAACCTCTCGCAGTGGGACAGCGGCGGCCGGATCACCATCACACCCATGGTGCAGGGGCTGGAGGAGACCGCCGTCAACGACCTGGTCTCGCCGCCCTCCGGCGCCCCGCTGATCAGCGCGCTCGGCGACATCGGCGGCTTCCGCCACACCGACGTCCGCCAGGTGCCGGCCATGATGTTCACCTCGCCCAACTTCACCTCCACCACGAGCCTCGACCACGCCGAGAAGGACCCGAACACGGTCGTCCGCGTCGGCAACCTCGACGGTGGCCCGCGTATCGCCTTCTCCACGGACAACGGCGCCAACTGGTGGCCGGGGCAGGAGCCTTCCGGTGTCTCGGGCGGCGGCACGGTCGCGGCGGCGGCCGACGGCAGCCGGTTCGTGTGGAGTCCGGACGGCGCGGCCGTGCACACCACGGTGGGCTTCGGCACGTCCTGGACCGCGTCCCAGGGCATTCCGGCGGGCGCGACCGTCGAGGCCGACCGGGTGGATGCGAAGAGGTTCTACGGTTTCAAGAACGGGACCTTCTACGTCAGTACGGACGGTGGTCTCACCTTCCGAGCCGGGGCCACCGGACTGCCTGCCACCGGGAACGTCCGCTTCCAGGCGGTGCCGGGCCGCTCCGGTGACATCTGGCTCGCGGGCGGATCCCCCACCGGCGCGTACGGCCTGTGGCACTCCACCGACTCGGGCGCGACCTTCACCAGGCTCGGCGGCGTCGAACAGGCCGACACGATCGGCTTCGGCAAAGCGGCGCCCGGCGCCACGTACCCGGCGCTCTACTCCAGCGCGAAGGCCGGCGGCGTACGCGGCATCTTCCGGTCCACGGACGCCGGGAAGAGCTGGGTACGGATCAACGACGACGCCCACCAGTGGGGCTGGACGGGGGCCGCCATCACCGGCGACCCCCGGGTCTACGGCCGGGTGTACGTGGCGACCAACGGCCGCGGCATCGTCTACGGCGACACCGCGGGGTCCTGACCGCCGCCTGCGTGCCTGGGCGTCCCGGCCCCGCCGACCCGGCGCGGGCGGGTCCGGGGCCCCGGCGTCCTCGTACGACCGGCCGGGGCCGGCCGGCATCAGCGGCCGGTGGACGGAACGACGACCCGGCGGCGTGGGCCGGGGCGCTGCCGACCGCTTGCGACCGTAGTGACGCGAACCACACGACGTGCCCGTCGATCTCGGGGCGGCCACCGCACACCGTCCGCAGGTCCGGCCGGCTCGACGTGACGAAGGGCCGATCCGCTTCCGCGGATCGGCCCTTCGTCGATCAGGGTGAGTAACGGGACTCGAACCCGCGACATCCTGGACCACAACCAGGTGCTCTACCAGCTGAGCTATACCCACCACGACCGGTCTTTTTCCCGACCGGCCGAGAAAAAGTGTACAGGGTCCGAGAGGGTGCTCGCTCCCGCCTTTCGGGCGGGCGGGTTACTCGGGCAGGACGTGGCGCGCGGCGATCTGCTTCGCCGTGTCCGAGTCGGGGCCGGGCTGCGGGACGAAGATCGCCTCGCGGTAGTAGCGCAGCTCGGCGATGGACTCGCGGATGTCGGCGAGCGCCCGGTGGTTGCCGGCCTTCTCCGGACTGTTGAAGTACGCCCTCGGGTACCAGCGGCGAGCCAGCTCCTTGACCGAGGAGACATCGACGATCCGGTAGTGGAGGTAGTCCTCCAGGGTCGGCATGTCACGCAGCAGGAAGCCGCGGTCGGTGGAGACCGAGTTCCCGCACAGGGGAGCCTTGCCGGGTTCCTTGACGTGTTCGCGTACGTAGGCGAGGACCTGCTCCTCGGCGTCGGCGAGGGTGGTGCCGTTCGCGAGCTCGTCCAGGAGACCGGAGGCGGTGTGCATCTGGCGCACCACGTCCGGCATGGTCTCCAGCGC
The DNA here is from genome assembly GCF_040300825.1 of Streptomyces sp. NPDC000229. Lineage (NCBI taxonomy): Bacteria > Bacillati > Actinomycetota > Actinomycetes > Kitasatosporales > Streptomycetaceae > Streptomyces > Streptomyces sp. NPDC000229. Next base: position 201,770 of record NZ_JBEPEL010000001.1, on the reverse strand, counting down.
CGCGTCCGGCGGGCGGATCACAATGTCCACACCTTGACCGAGTACGTTCAGTTCCGAGTCGGTGACCAGTGCGGCCACCTCGATAAGTGCGTCATCCGTCAACGAGAGCCCGGTCATCTCGCAGTCGATCCACACCATGCGATCGTTCATGCGTCCTACCTTAGAGGGGCGGTCGCTGAGCGGGTGCGCTTCCGCACCCCCTCAGCGACCGCCCCTCCACGGCGGCCCGCGGGTCTCCCGCTGTCCTGCTACGGCGCGCTGCGCTGGCCCGGGAAGGCCGCCCGGCCGCCGCTGAAGGCTTCCGCGTGCGGCTTGCCGTGCTCCGGCGGGGCCGCGGCGGTCGCCGTCGGGCCGGACGCGGTGGACGCCGCGGCCGCCCGTCGCGCCGCCGACGACATCTGTGAGGGCACCATGGGCTCCACGACGCCCGACGACGGTCCCGATGGTCCGGCCGGCTCACCCTGCGGGCGCCTGGCCCGGTAGGCGGCCCGGTACGCGGCGGGCGAGGAGCCCAGCTGCCGGCGGAAGTGCCCGCGCAGCGCGACGGGCGAGCGGAAGCCGCAGCGTCCCGCCACCTCGTCGACCGAGTAGTCGGACGTCTCCAGCAGCCGCTGGGCCTGGAGCACCCGCTGCGTGATCAGCCACTGGAGCGGGGCCGACCCGGTGAGTGAGCGGAAACGCCGGTCGAACGTCCGCCTGCTCATGTACGCGCGGGCCGCGAGGGTCTCCACGTCGAACTGCTCGTGCAGGTGTTCCAGCGCCCACGCCACCACCTCGGCGAGCGGGTCGGCGCCGATCTCCTCCGGCAGCGACCGGTCGAGATACCGCTCCTGTCCGCCACTGCGCCGGGGCGGCACGACGAGCCGGCGGGCGAGTGCCCCGGCCGCCTCCGTCCCGTGGTCGGTGCGCACGATGTGCAGACAGAGATCGATCCCGGCCGCCGTTCCGGCGGAGGTGAGTACGTCGCCGTCGTCGACGAACAGCTCCCGCGGGTCCACATGGACCGACGGGTAACGCTTGGCGAGCGTCGGCGCGTACATCCAGTGCGTGGTGGCGGGCCGCCCGTCCAGTAAACCGGCGGCGGCGAGCACGAACGCGCCGGTGCACAGGCCGACGATGCGGGCGCCCTCCTCGTGCGCACGGCGCAGTGCGTCGAGCGCCTCGGCCGGTGGCGGCGAGGTGATCGACCGCCAGGCCGGTACGACGACGGTGCCGGCCCGGCTGATGGCCTCCAGCCCGTACGGCGCGGTCAGTTCGAGCCCGCCGGTGGTCCGCAGCGGTCCGTCCTCGCCCGCGCAGACGAGCAGCCTGTAGCGCGGAACCCCGGCGTCCTGGCGGTCAATCCCGAACACCGAGAGTGGGATGGAACTCTCGAAGATGGGGCCGCCGCTGAAGAGCAGCACTGCGACGACCTCGCGGCGGCGCCGTCCGGACAGTTTGCGTCCGGTCTCCGGTGCGGCGGAGTCCTGGCTCATGACGCTAAGCCCCCCTCGGTGTTCGCGTCTCCTAGGTCCTGTCGCTCCTGCACGTTTCCCCTCGGTTTTGCACGAGTCCCCAGTCTTCGATAGTCATGATCGAATCTACTGCGTCCCGTGGCGCCGGAGTGACAAGTTCCGCATCCGGCGCTATGTCGACAAGGCAACTTGGCGCGAAGCATTCGATCACGAAGCGTTCCACTCGGGAGCCGCGCAGGGAAGGCCGCCTCACACGCATGGCCCATCCGCGTAGGGTGCGAGCGGCCGCCGCGGTCCTTTCTCGCCTGGTGACAAGGGGGTTGGCAGGCCATTCTGGCAAGGAATGGCCGTGAGCCCGAAGTTGGCTGAAAACCTACGGGCGCGGATGTGCGAACGGGTCAGTCCCCGGGCGCACACCCCACCCCGTGCCGACCGCCGCGGTGCGCTCCTGTGCCGGACCGGGAGTGCCGGCCGCGGTGCGGGAGGGTCCGCCGCCGTGCCTCCTCGGCCACCCGCTCGGAGCGGCGCAGGAGCACCCGGCAGGCGGCGGTCACGGCGGCCAGCGCGAGAGCGGTTCCGGCCGCACCGCCGAAGGACGTGCCGTACACCAGCAGCACCACGGGGACCAGGGCGCAGCTGAAGGTTGCCCAGCGGACCACGTCACTCGCCGACTCGGACGCGGACGACGGGGCTGAGGCGGACGGGTGTGCGGGCACGGGGGCTCCCTGATGGCTGCGGGGCGCGGGCTGCGGGCTGCGGTATGACCGGTCGGACCGAGTGGCCAACGACAACCGGCCGCCCCGGTCACTGCCCCGCGCCCCCGGATGGGCGCGGCGTCGGGCGGCGGGGGCCTGGCGAGAAACCGCCCAGTCGGCATGGTTGTGTGCGAGGGGCAGGAGACCGGAGGAAGGTACCGGCCGGTCGGCATGGTCGCGCGTGTCCGTCACGGAGAGTAACGCCGGGGCGGCGGACCGGGCGTACGCCTCCGGGCGGCCCCGGGTGCGCCTCGTTCCGTCGGTCCGGTGACCACTGCCCGCGCGACGGCGGCGGGGACGGCCGGCGCGGGCCCGAGGGCGAGCGGGGGCGGAGCGGGCGGCCGCGGTGGGGGCCGGGGTGGTTTCGGAGGGGGTTCGTGCAGGTGGACGCGGGGTGGGCCCGGCGAGTGCGGGGCGAGGGCGGTGGGACGGAGGACGGCTGTAGTGGGCATCCGGCATTGCCATACGGGGCGGGCTCGTGCATGCTCCCTGGAACGCCGTGTGACCGCCGCGGCAGGGTGGCGGGCACTGGGCAGCGGAGGAGTGCCGCCGTACCCTTGGGGGTATGGGGTCGGGAAGATGATTCCCGGACAGAGCTCCGTCGCCAACCGTTGGTCCCCTGTTCCTTCCCAAGAGGACGTTCTTCGTCGAGACACCGATGGCCGGTCACGAATTCCCCGAACCCGCGGACCGCAGGCAGGTCGCCGACTCCCCGGTCGACCCCCTCGCGGCGGATGAGACACGCCACTCCTGCGATCCCGCTTTCCAGCACGGGGTGGTCGTCGGCTTCGACGGCTCGACCTCCAGCGAGCGAGCGCTCGCGTACGCCATCGGCATGGCCCGGCGGTCCGGCTCGGGCCTGATCATCGTGCATGTGGCGAACCGCCTCCCCACCACCGTCTGGGCCGGCTGCGAGCCGCCCGTCTTCGTCGACGTGCCCGACCACCGCACCGAGGTGCTGGGGCTGGAGCTGGCCTGCGCGGACTACCTGTCCGAGGTGCCGTGGATCCTGGTCGAGCGCGGCGGCGACATCTGCCACGAGCTGGAGGAGGTCGGCCGCGAGTATTCGGCCGACGCCATCGTCGTCGGCTCGACGCACGGCATCGTCGGCCGGATCTTCGGTTCGGTCGCCGGACGGCTGGCGCGGCGCGCGCAGCGGCCGGTCGTGGTCATCCCGTAGCCCTGCCGTTATCCGCCGGTGATACGGCGTCAATTTCCCTGCCCGTAGGCGAAATTCAGCCGCTCCGCGAGGTGGGTTGTGCGCTTGTGAAGGGTATATCCAGGTGGCTGGGAAGCAGCACAACTGCACATGAGCATGAAGGGAGCCCGCCGTGGACAACGACGTCTCTGCGGGGAGCACCACCTCTACTCTCGGCCACCTTGCACTCGGTCTGACGCTGCTGGCGTTCGGCATCGGCAGCACCGGTGTGATCGACAATGTCGCGGCCTCCGACGCCGCCGCTCTCGCGACGTGGGTCGGCGGGGTCGCCCTCTTCGTCGCCGGTCTCTTCGAACTCCGCGCGGGCGACGGCCGCACCGGCACCGCGTTCGCCGGCCTCGGCGCCTTCTGGTTCGCCTGGGGCACGGGCGCGGGCGGCGGGGTGTCCGAGGAGGCCGGCGGGCTGTTCATGCTGCTGTGGGCGATGCTGGCGCTCAGCCTGACGGCCGCCGCCTCCGGCAGCGGGCTGCTCGGGCAGGGCGTGTACGGGCTGCTGACCCTCTCCCTGCTGCTCTCCGGCATCGGCGCCTTCGCGGACGCCTCGGCGCTCGGGCAGATCGGCGGCTGGGCCGCCGCACTCGCGGGCCTCGGTGCCTGGTACGGCGCCACCGCGTCTCTCGCCAAGTGGCCGACGCTCTCGGGGCGCGCCGCGGGCCGGGGTGTGACGGCCACCGGCTGAGCGGCCACTGAGGCCGGTGCAAGGGCGGCACCGGCCGTACGAAAAGGGCGACCCCCGGCGCGTTGGTGGCACGCGCCGGGGGTCGCTGTTTCTTGCGGCTGAACCGCCGCCGCTCTCGCGGACGTGGTTACTCGCCGTGAGGGTTGCTCAATTGTCGCTGCGGCCGTCAGGGGCGGGATTTACTCCACAGTGACGGACTTGGCCAGGTTGCGCGGCTTGTCGATGTCCCGGCCCAGGGCCAGGGCCGTGTGGTAGGCGAGGAGCTGGAGCGGGATGCCCATGAGGATCGGGTCCAGCTCGTCCTCGTTCTTCGGGACGAGGATCGTGTGGTCGGCCTTCTCCTGCTCCTGGTGCGCGACCGCGAGGATCCTGCCGCTGCGGGCCTTGATCTCCTCCATCGCGGCTCGGTTCTTCTCCAGCAGGGAGTCGTTCGGGACGATGGCGACGGTCGGCATGGCGGGCTCGATGAGCGCCAGCGGGCCGTGCTTGAGCTCGGAGGCCGGGTACGCCTCGGCGTGGATGTAGGAGATCTCCTTGAGCTTCAGGGAGGCCTCCAGCGCGACCGGGTAGCCCCGGACACGGCCGATGAACATCATCGACTTGGCGTCGGCGTACTCGGCGGCGAGCTTCTTGATGTCCTCCTCGCTTTCGAGGATCTCCTGGATCTGGCCGGGCAGCTTGCGCAGGCCCTCGATGATCCGCTTGCCGTCGGCGACGGACAGGTCGCGGATGCGGCCCAGGTGCAGGGCGAGCAGCGCGAAGGCGACGACGGTGTTGGTGAAGCACTTGGTGGAGACGACACAGACCTCCGGGCCGGCGTGGACGTACACGCCGCCGTCGGCCTCGCGGGCGATCGCGGAGCCCACCACGTTGACGACGCCCAGGACGCGGGCGCCCTTGCGCTTCAGCTCCTGGACGGCGGCCAGTACGTCGTAGGTCTCACCGGACTGCGAGACGGCGATGTACAGGGTGTCGGGGTCCACGACCGGGTTGCGGTAGCGGAACTCGGAGGCCGGCTCGGAGTCGGCCGGGATGCGGGCCAGGCCCTCGATCAGCGAGGCGCCGATCATGCCGGCGTGGTACGAGGTGCCGCAGCCGAGGATCTTCACGCGGCGGATGCCCCGGGCCTCACGGGCGTCCAGGTTCAGGCCGCCCAGGTGGACGGTGGAGAACTTCTCGTCGATGCGCCCGCGCAGGACGCGGTCCACCGCGTCGGCCTGCTCCGAGATCTCCTTGTGCATGTACGTGTCGTGGCCGCCCATGTCGTACGAGGCGGCCTCCCACTCCACGGTCTCGGGGGTGGCGGTGGTCAGCGTGCCCGAGGTGGTGTACGTACGGAACTCGTCGGCCTTCAGGGTGGCCATCTCGCCGTCGTCGAGGGTGACGATCTGGCGGGTGTGGGCGATCAGCGCGGCGATGTCGGAGGCGACGAGCATCTCCTTCTCGCCGATGCCGAGGACGACCGGGGAGCCGTTGCGGGCGACGACGATGCGGTCGTTGAAGTCGGCGTGCATGACGGCGATGCCGTACGTGCCCTCGACGACCTTGAGCGCCTCGCGGACCTTCTCCTCCAGGGTCTCGGCCTGGGAGCGGGCGATCAGGTGGGTGAGGACCTCGGTGTCGGTCTCGGAGGCGAAGACCACGCCGTCGGCCTCGAGCTTGGCGCGCAGCTCGGGGGCGTTGTCGACGATGCCGTTGTGGACGACCGCGACCTTGTTCTCGGGGTCCATGTGCGGGTGCGAGTTCACGTCGCTCGGGGCGCCGTGCGTGGCCCAGCGGGTGTGGGCGATGCCGGTGGTGCCGGTGAAGCGCTTGGGGACGCGGGCTTCCAGGTCGCGGACCCGGCCCTTGGCCTTGACCATCTTCAGGCCGGTGGACTTGGGGCTGGTGATCACCATGCCCGCCGAGTCGTACCCCCGGTACTCCAGCCGCGCCAGGCCCTCCAGCAGCAGCGGAGCCACGTCACGCTTCCCGATGTAACCGACGATTCCGCACATAAAGTGTTGCCCCTCCGAATGATTGCGGGTGTGTGCTCAGCCCTGGAGGCTCAGCCGTAGACGATGCGGCGCAGCTGCCGGAGCGAGAGCTCCGGTGGCGCCACGGCGCGGTGCGGCAGTTCGGCCGCGATCCGCTCGAAGATCGTGGCGTTCACCTCGCCGCCGGACTGCAGCTCGCGGTGGCGGCGGCGGACGAACTCCTCCGTCGTCTCGTCGAAGTACGCCAGCACGTCGAGCACCACCCGGGCGGCCTCACCGCGCTGGAGCGCGGTGCTGCGGACCAGGTGGTCGATGAGGTCGTCGTGCGACGGGCGGTGTTCGAGCACTCGTAGATATTGAAGGACGGGCAGGGCGATGGCAACAATCCTGCCCGAGATCGGGCAGGGGTGGATCCGTTTTGCTTAGAGTTGCCTGAGAATCGCCTGTTTCGCGATGCTGAACTCGTCGTCGGTGAGGATCCCCGTCCGGTACAGCTCGCCCAGCTCCCTCAGCCGTCGCAGCAGGACGTCGTGGTCGGCGGGGCCCGCCGCCTCCGCCACCGGGGCGGCGTCCGCCGCGGGGGCGTTCGGGTGCGGCAGCCGGGCCACCACGGCCGCGCCGACCAGTGCCATCAGCGGGTCCTTGCGGAAGCCGAACAGCTCCACGGCGTGGGGGTCGTACTCGGGAGGATTCTGGCATCGCGGGGCGAAGATGCGGTGATCGACTGGCCCGGGAATGGTCTACACCTTGACCGGCCCTGCGACGCGCGGTACGCATGGTGACCGTTCGGTTGCACAGCCCACAGTTGCGACGCCCCTCGAAGGGACCGGCTTGTGAGACAGCGCAGAACGTTCGCCCGCCTCCGCCTCCTCGGTTCGCTGCTGCTCGTCGTGGCGGCCGGGGTCGCCGGGACCGGGGCCGCTCCCGGCTCGGCCGCCGCGGCGCCCGCCGTACGGCCGCTCGGCGACATCGTGCCCGTACCGGCCTCCGTACGCCCCGGCGGCAGTCCGTACACGCTGACCGCCCGCACCCGGATCCATGTGGACGACGACTCGCGCGAGGCCCGCCGCATCGGGGCGTACCTCGCGTCGGTGCTGCGTCCGTCCACCGGCTACCCGCTGCCCGTCACCGACGACGACGGGCGGGGCGGCATCCGGCTGCGGCTGAGCGCCCACGAGGCGGCGCTCGGCGACGAGGGCTACCGGATGGAGTCCGGGAGCCGGGGCGTCACCATCACCGCCCGCGAGCCGGCCGGGCTCTTCCACGGCGTCCAGACGCTCCGCCAGCAGCTCCCCGCCTCCATTGAGAAGGACACCCGGCAGCCGGGCCCCTGGAAGGTCGCCGGCGGCACGATCACCGACACACCCCGCTACGGCTACCGGGGCGCGATGCTCGACGTCTCCCGGCACTTCTTCACCGTCGAGCAGGTCAAGCGCTACATCGACCAGATGGCGCTCTACAAGATCAACAAGCTGCATCTCCACCTGAGCGACGACCAGGGCTGGCGCATCGCCATCGACTCCTGGCCCCGCCTGGCCGCCCACGGCGGCTCCACCCAGGTCGGCGGCGGGCCCGGCGGGTACTACACCAAGGCCCAGTACCGGGACATCGTCGCGTACGCCGCCTCCCGCCACCTGGAGGTCGTGCCCGAGATCGACATGCCCGGCCACACCAACGCCGCCCTCGCCTCGTACGCCGAGCTCAACTGCGACGGTGTCGCCCCGCCCCTCTACACCGGCACCGAGGTCGGCTTCAGCAGCCTGTGCGTGGCGAAGGACATCACCTACGACTTCGTCGACGACGTCGTCCGCGAGGTGGCCGCGCTCACCCCCGGCCGGTACCTCCACATCGGCGGCGACGAGGCGCACTCCACCAGCCACGAGGACTACGTCGCCTTCATGGACCGGGCGCAGGCGACCGTGGCGAAGTACGGCAAGACGGTCGTCGGATGGCACCAGCTCACCGGCGCGAACCCGGCGGAGGGCGCCCTCGCGCAGTACTGGGGCCTGGACCGCACCAGCGACGCCGAGAAGGCGCGGGTGGCGGACGCCGCGCGGAACGGCACCGGGCTGATCCTGTCGCCCGCCGACCGGCTCTACCTCGACATGAAGTACACCAAGGACACACCGCTGGGGCTGTCGTGGGCCGGGTACGTCGAGGTCCAGCGGTCGTACGACTGGGACCCCGGCGCCTACCTGCCGGGCGTGCCGGCGAGCGCCGTCAAGGGCGTCGAGGCGCCGCTGTGGAGCGAGACCGTCTCGACGAGCGCGCACATCGACCGAATGGCGTTCCCGAGGCTGATCGGCGCGGCGGAGCTGGGGTGGTCCCCGGCCGCCACGCACGACTGGGAGACGTACAAGCAGCGGCTCGCGGGCCAGGGGCCGCGCCTGGAGGCGCTGGGCGTCGACTTCTACCGGTCTCCGCAGGTGCCGTGGCGGACCGCGTAGGAAAAACCGGGGCGCTGAACGGAGGACCGTACTCCGTTCAGCGCCCCGGCCGGCTGGTGGTTACGCGAACCGCGCGATCGGGTTCGGCAGCGTGCCGACGAACTGGAGCGCGCCGGACGGGTCCGCCAGGTCCACCATCTGCTTGTTGTTGCGCAGCTGGAGGCGGTTGAGGCACGACAGCGTGAACTCGTCGGCGAACATGTCGTACTGCGCGAACTTGTCCGCCAGCTCCGGCTTCGACTCCTGGTACGCCTTCACGCACTCGGCGACCGTCCGCCAGAAGTCGTCCTCGTCCACCACGCCCTCGGCGGCGAGCGTCGCGCCCAGGAAGCGGAAGAAGCAGTCGAAGACGTCCGTGAAGACGGACAGCAGTTTGGTGTCCTCGGGCACGTCGACCCGGATCCGCTCGACCGCGGGCGGGAGCACCGCGTCGGGGTCCATCACCACGATCTCCTCGGCGATGTCCTTGAAGATCGCCCGCTGGACCGTGCCGCCCTCGATCACCAGGATCACGTTCTCGCCGTGCGGCATCCACGCGAGGTCGTAGGCGTAGAAGGTGTGCAGGATCGGCAGGAGGTACGCGTCCAGGTAGCGGCGCAGCCACTCGGTGGGCGCGAGCCCCGACTCGGCGATCAGCGCGCCCGCGAACGACGCGCCCTCGTGGTCGGTGTGCAGCAGCGACGCCATGGTGGCGAGGCGCTGGCCGTTCTCGACGGTCGGCACCGGGCTCTCGCGCCACAGCGCGGCGAGCATCTTGCGGTACGGGGAGTACCGGTCGGTCGCGGCCTCGTACTCCAGGTGCCGGTAGCCGACCGCCGCCCGCTCACGGATGATCGAGAAGCGGGCCGCCTTGAGGACGTCGTCGCCGTCGATCAGGTGGGCGAGCCAGTCGTTGATGGCCGGGGTGGCCTCCATGTAGGCGGCGGACAGGCCGCGCATGAAGCCCATGTTGAGGACCGAGATGGCCGTCTTGACGTAGTGCTTGGCCGGGTCGCTCGTGTTGAAGAACGTACGGATCGACTGCTGCGCCAGGTAGCGGTCGTCGCCCTCGCCGAGGAAGACCAGGCGCTGCTGGGCGATCTCGGCGGCGAAGGTGACGGACAGCTTGTTCCACCACTGCCAGGGATGGACCGGCATGAGCAGGTAGTCCGCGAAGTCCAGCCCCTGGTCGGCGAGCGTCTTGGCGAAGCCGTCGACGGTGTCGTCGCCGAGCTCGGCGCGGATGAACGTCTCGTAGTCGATGCCCGCGCCGGCCGTGAAGGTGGTGCGGTCGCGGCGGGCGGCCAGCCAGATCAGCTGGATGGGGTTCGCCGCCTCCGGCGCGTACGCGTGGTACTCGTCGATGCCGAAGCCGAGCCGCCCGTTGTTGGCGACGAAGCAGGGGTGGCCCTCGGTCATGCCGGTCTCGACGGCCTGGAAGTCGGCCCTGGCCAGCTCGGCGGCGGGTACGTGCGGCTTGGCCGACTTGTACGCCGTGCCCGAGAGCGTGGAGGAGATCTCCTCCAGGTAGACCGGGAGGATCTCGTCGCTCAGGCCGAGGGAGCCGCGCAGCTCGATGATGAAGCGCAGCGCGTCCAGCGGGAGCTCCTCGCCGCCCTGGTGGCGGCTGATGGAGTCGGCGTCGACCTGCCAGTGGTCGAGGGCGTACCGGTCGGCGGTGAAGCGGTACTCGGTCGTGCCGTCGTCGCTGAGGACCCGGTAGGAGTCGTCGCCGAGGGGCTCGGGCGTCAGCAGCCGCTCGTGGGTGAACTCGGCGAGGCCCTTGCGGATCAGGAGGCGGTTGGCGTGCGCCCAGCGTTCGGGGGTGAGGTGCGCGACGGGGTTCATCGGGCGGCCCCCACGGCGGCGCGGAACTGTTCCCGGGTGCAGAAGCTCAGGTAGGCGTCCTTCTCCGGCTTGGCTATCTTCTCGGCTATCTCGAAGCCGACGGCCTCGTTCAGCGCGTGGACGGCCTTGTTGCGTACGTCGGGTTCGACGACGACCCGCTCGGTCGCGGGGTCGCGGAACAGCTCCTCCATCACGGCGGTGATGACGGCACGGGTGAAGCCGTGGACGGGCGTGTCGGTGGGGGCGACCAGGAAGTGCATGCCGACGTCGCCGGGCCGGGCCTCGTACAGTCCGACCAGCTCGACCTTGGAGGGGTCGTACCGCTCCATGAGGAAGGCGGGCTCGCCGTCGCGCAGGCCGATGAAGGCGTCGTGGTGCTCGTTGGCCGCGATGGCCATGTACTCGCGCTCGACGTCCGCGACGGTGTGGTTCTGCATCATCCAGAACGCGGCCTTCGGGTGGGTGACCCAGCCGTGGACCAGCTCGCCGTCGGTGAGGGGGTCGAGGGGGCGGAAGGTGAACGTCCCGAGGGACAGGGTGGTGCTCATACGGCGAACTCCTGGAACGCGATGGACTTCTCGACCGGGTAGTACTCGGAGCCCAGCAGTTCGCCGATGATGTACGCGTTGCGGTAGGCGCCCATGCCCAGGTCGGGGCTGGTGATCGAGTGGGTGTGCACACCGGCGTTCTGCAGGAAGATGCCGCGGCCGGTGGTGTCGATGGAGTAGTTGCGGGCGACGTCGTAGCGGCCCTGGCCGTCCCAGCGGATGCGGTCCTTGACCGGCTCCAGGAAGGCGGGCGTGACGTACTTGTAGCCGGTGGCGAGGATCAGGCCCTCGGTCTGGATCTCGAAGTCCTTGCCCTGCTCCTCCTGGCGGAGGCCGAGCGTGTACGTGCCGTTGTCGTACGTCGCGCTGTTGAGCGACGCGTTGGTGAGCAGCCGCGTGGGGACCGGGCCGCCGAGGTTCTTCTGGTACAGCAGGTCGAAGATCGCGTCGATCAGCTCGCCGTCGATGCCCTTGAACAGGCCCTTCTGCTGCGTCTCCAGGCGGTAGCGGGTGGCCTCGGGGAGGGCGTGGAAGTAGTCCACGTACTCGGGGGAGGTCATCTCCAGGGTGAGCTTGGTGTACTCCAGCGGGAAGAAGCGCGGGGAGCGGGTGACCCAGTTCAGGTGGTAGCCGTGGACGTCGATCTCGCTCAGCAGGTCGTAGTAGATCTCGGCGGCGCTCTGGCCGCTGCCCACGAGGGTGATCGACTTCTTCTTCTGGAGCGCTTCCTTGCTCGGAAGGTAGCGCGAGTTGTGGATGAAGTCGCCGTCCAGACCCTGGCACGCGTCCGGGATGTACGGCGGGGTGCCGGTGCCCAGGACGAGGTGACGGGCGCGGAACGTCTCGCCGGCGGTGGTGAGGACCGCGTACAGCTTCTCTTCGGCGTCGTACTCGACCTTCTCGACCGTGGTGGAGAAGCGGATGCTGCTCAGCTTGGACGCGGCCCAGCGGCAGTAGTCGTTGTACTCGGTCCGCAGCGGGTAGAAGTTCTCACGGATGTAGAACGAGTACAGCCGACCGTTCTCCTTGAGGTACTGGAGGAAGGAGTACGGCGAGGTCGGGTCGGCGAGGGTGACGAGGTCCGACATGAACGGCGTCTGGAGGTGGGCGCCTTCGAGGAACATCCCGGAGTGCCACTCGAAGTTGGGCTTCGATTCGAGAAAGACGCCGTTGAGCTCGTCGATCGGCTCGGTCAGGCAGGCGAGGCCGAGGTTGAACGGACCCAGTCCGATACCGACGAAATCGTGGATGTCACGAGGCGTGGACAAGGTTCTCTCCAAGGTACTGCTCGGCGTGGCCGGCGATCAGGTCGAGGACGGCGGTGATGTCGTGCACGGTCGTCTCGGGGTTGAGCAGGGTGAACTTGAGGTACTGGCGGCCGTCGACCTTCGTACCGGCGACGACGGCCTCGCCCGAGGCGAACAGCGCCTTGCGGGCGTGGAGGTTGGCGCGGTCGATCTCGGCGGGCGAGGTGACGGCGGCCGGGATGTAGCGGAAGACGAGGGTGGACAGGGACGGCTCGACGACGACGTCGTAGCGCGGGTCGGCGGCGAGCACGTCCCAGCCGGCCGCGGCCAGGTCGCAGACCTCGTCGAAGAGCTGCCCGACACCGTCGGCGCCCATGACGCGCAGGGTCATCCACAGCTTGAGCGCGTCGAAGCGGCGGGTGGTCTGGAGCGACTTGTCGACCTGGTTGGGGATGCGCTCTTCGAGCGTACGGCGCGGGTTGAGGTACTCCGCGTGGTACGTGGCGTGGCGCAGCGTCGCCCCGTCCCTGACCAGCACGGCGGACGAACTGACCGGCTGGAAGAACGACTTGTGGTAGTCGACCGTGACCGAGTCGGCGCGCTCGATGCCGTCGAGGAGGTGGCGGCGGGTGGGCGAGGCGAGCAGGCCGCAGCCGTAGGCCGCGTCGACGTGCATCCAGGCGCCGTACTGGTCGGCCAGCTCGGCGATCTCGGGCAGCGGGTCGATGGAGCCGAAGTCGGTGGTGCCGGCGGTCGCGACGATCGCCATGGGCGTCAGGCCCTGGGCGGCGCACAGCTCCAGCTCGGCGGCGAGGGCCACGGACTGCATGCGCTTGTCGCGGTCGGTGGGGATCGCGACGACGGCCCGGGGGGAGAGGCCGAGGAGTTTGGCGGACTTCTGGACGCTGAAGTGGCTGCACTCGGAGGTGAAGATGCGCAGCTTCGCCAGGTCGTCCGACTTGGCCTCCTCGCGGGCCAGCAGCAGCGCCTGGAGGTTGGACTGCGTACCGCCGCTCGTGAACACGCCGTCGGCGGCGGGGCCGAGGCCGATGCGGCCGGTGGTCCAGTCGATCAGCTTGCGCTCGATGAGGGTGGCGCCGGCGCTCTGGTCCCAGGTGTCGAGGGAGGAGTTGACGGCCGAGAGGACCGCCTCGCCGAGCACGGCCGGGATGACCACCGGACAGTTGAGGTGGCCCAGGTAGCGGGGGTGGTGGAAGTAGACGGCGTCGCGGAGGTAGACCTGCTCCAGCTCGTCGAGAGCGGCGGAGGCGTCGCCGAGCGGCTTGTCGAGGTCGACGCCCGAGATGAGCGGAGCCAGTTCGTCGGGGGTGACGCCGGTGAACGGCTGCCGGGTGGAGGCGAGCCGGTTCGCCACCCGCTCGACTCCTTCGGTGACGGAACGCCGGTACTGCTCGGCGGTTGCGTCATTGAGCAGGTGCGAGCGCATGCAAGGTCCTCCCCGTACGGGACTTGATCGGCCCTCAGGGACAGGAGGGGCTGAGGAGCCGGGTGGAAGTAAGGTTAGCCTAACCTAATTTGAACGGGAAACCGAGTCGGGGGTCTCACCGGGCCCTGCGATCCCGCCCGTTACGGGCGGCGCGCCACCGCGCCGGCGTCCTGGGTGGGTGCCGGGCCGGGTCCCCGCGAAAGGGGGGAAGGGGCCCGGCGGCAGGACGGCCCGCGCCCCGGGGCGGGCGCCCCGGGGCGTTGACCGCGCGCGGTCGATGAGCCGGGCTAGGACTCGTCCTCGGTGGCGTCCGGCGCCTCGCGCAGGGCGTCCTCGCTCAGGCCCTTGCGCCAGTAGCCGACGAACGTCACGCGACGGCGGTCGATCCCGCGCTCGTTGACCAGGTGGCGGCGCAGCGCCTTGACCGAACCGGACTCGCCGGCGATCCAGGCGTACGGAGCCGTGCCGGACAGTTCGGCGGCGCGTACGGCGTCGACGGCGGCGGGCGCGCCCTCCTCCCGGACCAGCCAGGTGACGGTCGCGTCCGCCTCGGTCCTCAGCTCCAGCCGGTCGGCGGCGTACGGCACTTCGAGCCACACCTGCGCCCTGGTTCCGGCCGGCAGCCACTCCAGGATCGACGAGGCGGCGGGCAGCGCGGTCTCGTCGCCCCAGATCAGCACCTCGTCCGCGTCCGTCGGCAACCGGAAGCGCACACCGGTGTTGTCGGCGACCGTCGGGCCGAGGACGACCACCCGGTCTCCCTCCGAGGCCTGCGCGGCCCAGCGGCAGGCCGGACCGCCGTCGTCGTGGAGGGCGAAGTCGATGTCGACCTCGGTCGTTCCGTCTCCGGTCCGGCGCTGCTCGCGCACCGTGTACGAGCGCATCACCGCCCGCACGTCGTCGGGCATGGCCCGCCACGCGCCGAGCGCGCCGTACAGATCCCCGTCGACCACCGGCGGCATGACCGGCTCGGGCTGACCGGGGTGGGGCAGGAAGAGCGACAGGCTCTGGTCGCGGCCCCCGGCGGCGAAACCTTTCAGTTCGGCGTCGGACGCCCCGGTGAAGGTGACGCGGACCAGCGACGGACCGAGCCGTCGCGTCCGCAGCACCTTCAGGGAGAAGAAACCGAACATGCGGCTCAGGCCACCTTCTTGGCGTTCTCGATCGCCGTGGCGAGGTCCTCCAGGAGGACGGCGCACTTGTCGTACGAGTAGATCGGCTCGGTGAAGCGCGGGACGACCTGACCGGCCTTCACGGCGGGCAGCTGGGCCCACGTCGGCTTGGACTTCAGGTCCCCGGGCTGGATGGCCTGGCTGCGGTTGTCCATCATGATGATGTCGGCGGGGTACTTGTCGAGGTTCTCCCAGCTGAGCTCCTCGAAGTAGCCCTGGGCGTTCACCTTCGGCTTCACGAACTTCACGCCCAGCTCCTCGAAGTACGCGGTGTCCGCGGACATCTTGGCGAGCGAGACGTAGAACAGCTCCGCGCTCGCCGAACCGATCATGACGCGGATCTCCGGCCGCGACTTGGCGGCGGCGCGCAGCTTGGCGGCGGCCTTCTCGAAGCGGGCCTTCGCGTCGACGGTCTTCTTGTCCTTCAGGTCCGCGCCCAGCGACTCGGCCAGCTCGGCGTGGCGCGCCAGGGCCTTCGGCATCGTGGTGTTGGCGGCCCACAGGGCGACCGTCGGCGCCAGCTTGACGATCTTGTCGTGGGACTGCGGCGGCAGGTACCACAGGACGTCCTTGTCCCACATCGCCGAGACCAGCAGCTCGGGTTCGAGCTTCAGGTACTCCTCGATGTTGAAGGTGCCCCAGACGTTGCCGAGGTTCTTCACCTTGGTGACGTCGAGGTCACCGGCCTGGATGTCCGGCTTGTCCTTGCCGGTCTTGGGGTCCTTGACGGTCGTGGGGCCGAAAACACCCTTGACCTCAATGCCGTAGTCGTGCAGCGCGGCGGCGGTACCGATGAAGGCGACGATGTTCTTCGGCGGGGACTTCAGCTCGACCTTCTTGCCGCGGTCGTCCGTGAACTTCCACGGGCCGGACTTCTCGCCGGCCGGCGACGAGCCCTTGTCGTCTTTGCCTCCGCCGCACGCGACGAGCGCGGCGCCGAGCCCGAGGGCGCCGCCCGCGGCGAGCAGGCCGCGACGGGTGAGGTGGGTGGCTCGGGCGTTGCTGGGCATGGCGAGTCGCTTTCGTACGGCCGTATTCGGCCACTGGGCAAGTTCGAAGGTAGGTTAGCCTAACCTCACGCATTGTCCAGAGGGTGCCCCCGTGTGCGATGGGACACGACGCGCCGGGGGTCGGACGCCGAAGGACCGCCGCCGATGGACGGCGGCGGCCGCGGCAAGTGCCGCCTCCTCAGGCGGAAAGACCCAACTCCCGTGCGATCAGCATGCGCTGGACCTCGCTCGTGCCCTCACCGATCTCCAGGATCTTGGAGTCCCGCCACATCCGGGCCACCGGGTATTCGTTCATGAAGCCGTAGCCGCCGTGGATCTGGGTGGCCTCGCGGGCGTTGTCGACGGCGACCGTCGACGAGTACAGCTTCGCCAGCGCCGCCTCCTTCTTGAACGGCTCACCGCTCACCAGCCGGGACGCCGCGTCACGCCAGCCGATCCGGGCCATGTGCGCCCGCATCTCCATGTCGGCGATCTTGAACTGGATGGCCTGGTTGTCGCCGATGGGCCGTCCGAAGGCGTGCCGCTCCTTGGCGTACTTCACCGACTCGTCCACGCACCCCTGCGCCAGCCCCGTCGCGAGCGCCGAGATGGCGATCCGGCCCTCGTCGAGGATGCGGAGGAACTGGGCGTACCCGCGCCCCTCCTCGCCCAGCAGGTTCGACACCGGGACCCGGACGTCGGAGAAGGACAGCTCACGGGTGTCCGAGGCGTTCCAGCCGACCTTCGAGTAGGGGGCCGCGACCGTGAAGCCGGGGGTGCCGGACGGGACGATGATCGAGGAGATCAGCGGCTTGCCCTCGGGCGTGCGGCCGGTGACGGCGGTGACGGTGACCAGGCCCGTGATGTCCGTACCCGAGTTGGTGATGAAGCACTTGGAGCCGTTGATGACCCACTCGTCGCCGTCGCGGACGGCGGTGGTGCGGGTGCCGCCCGCGTCCGAGCCCGCGCCCGGCTCCGTCAGTCCGAACGCGCCCAGGATCTCACCGCTGCACATGCGCGGCAGCCACTGCCGCTTCTGCTCCTCGGTGCCGAAGCGGTAGACCGGCATCGCGCCGAGCGAGACACCCGCCTCCAGGGTGATGGCCACCGACGAGTCCACCCGGGCCAGCTCCTCCAGCGCGATGCCGAGGGCGAGGTAGTCGCCGCCCATGCCGCCGTACTCCTCCGGGAAGGGGAGGCCGAACAGGCCCATCTGCCCCATCTCGCGGACGATCTCGTACGGGAACTCGTGGCGCTCGTAGAAGTCACCGATCTTCGGGGCGACGACCTCGTGGGCGAACTCCTCCACGGTGCGGCGCAGTTCCTCGTGCTCCGGGGAGAGCCGGTGGTCCAGGGACATGACTCAGGACTCCTTGTGGGAGGCCGCGCCGCCGAGGGCGCGGACGGTGCGGGACGGGCTGGGACGGCCCAGTTGTCCGGCCAGCCACACGCTCGTGGCGGTGAGCCGGCCGAGGTCGACCCCGGTCTCGATGCCGAGGCCGTGGAGCATCCACACGAGGTCTTCGGTGGCGAGGTTCCCGGTGGCGGACTTGGCGTACGGGCAGCCGCCGAGGCCGCCGGCGGAGGCGTCGACGGTGGTGACGCCGTGCTGGAGGGCGGCGAGGGTGTTGGCGAGCGCCTGGCCGTAGGTGTCGTGGAAGTGCACGGCCAGCGCGTCCGTCGGGATCCCCGCCTCGTTCAGGGCGGTGAGGAGCCGGGTGACGTGGCCGGGGGTGGCCACGCCGATGGTGTCGCCGAGGCTCAGCTCGTCGCAGCCCATGTCCTTCAGGCGCCGGCAGACGGCGACGACCTGGTCGACCGGGACGGGCCCTTCCCAGGGGTCGCCGAAGCACATGGAGAGATAGCCGCGCACGGTCAGGCCGTGCTCGATGGCGCGGGTGACGACCGGGGCGAACATGGCGAGCGCCTCGTCGACGGTGCGGTTCAGGTTGGCCTTGGCGAACGACTCGGTGGCGCTGGCGAACACGGCCACCTCGCGCGCCCCGAGCGCCAGCGCCCGGTCGAGTCCCCGCTCGTTCGGCACGAGGACCGGAAGCCTGACCGGAACGTCCCGCACCATCGGGAACAGCTGTTCCGCGTCGGCGAGTTGGGGCACCCACGTGGGGTGCACGAAGCTGGTCGCCTCGATCGTGGTCAGCCCCGCGTCCGCCAGGCGCCGGATGAACTCGGCCTTCACCTCGGTCGGGACGACACCCTTCTCGTTCTGCAGGCCGTCGCGCGCACCGACCTCGTGGATCCGCACACGCGTGGGCAGACCGTCCACGGGCACGGTCATGGGGAGTCCGGTGATCATGATTCCTCCCTCGGAACGACCACGGCCAGCACCTGGTCCATGGCGACGGTGGTGCCGGGCGTGACGTCCAGCTCGGCGACGGTGCCGTCGTGCGGGGCGGAGATGACGTGCTCCATCTTCATGGCCTCGACGACGACCAGCCCCTGCCCGGCCGTCACCTCGTCCCCCACGGCCACCTTCACGACGGTGACCGTCCCGGGCATGGGCGCGGTGAGCGAATCGGCCCCGGCGTGCGCACTCCGGCCGAGCGACGCCTCCACGGGGTCGTGGTCCAGGACGTTCCAGCTGTCCCCGTCCCGGCCGAGCCACGTCCCGGCGCGGTGGAAGGTGTGGGTGAGACCGTCCACGGTGACCGTGACCCGGTCGTCCGTCACGCGCGCGTGACCCCGGGTCCGGTGTGCGACGGGTTCGAGTCCCGGTACGCGCAGCCAGTGCGTGACCGGTACGGGCTCACCGCCGAGCCGCCAGCCGCTGGGCACCGAGAACGGGTCCGTCCAGCCGCTCGCGTCCGGCCGGGGACGCAGCCGGTCCTCCCGTACCGCCGCGGCGGCCTCGTACACCTCCTCCGGCACGCCCTCGGGGACCAGGCCGTCCACGTCCCGCTCCACCAATCCGGTGTCCAGGTCGCCCGAGACGACGTCCGGGTGCGCGAGGAGACGCCGCAGGAAACCGGCGTTCGTCGGGACGCCCAGCGTGACCGTGTCGGCGAGGGCCGCCCGGAGCTTGCGCAGCGCCGTCGGGCGGTCGGGCCCGTGGACGATGACCTTCGCCAGCATGGGGTCGTACAGGCTGGAGACCTCGGTGCCCTCACTCAGGCCCGAGTCGGTCCGAACCCCCTCGCCCCGCGGCTCGTTCAGCGCCAGCACCGTGCCGCCCGAGGGCAGGAACCCGCGCGAGGGGTCCTCCGCGCAGATACGGGCCTCGATGGAATGCCCGGTCAGGGAGATGTCGTCCTGGGTGAACCCGAGCGGCTCCCCGGCGGCCACCCGCAACTGCCACTCCACCAGGTCCACGCCCGTGATCAGCTCGGTGACCGGGTGCTCGACCTGGAGCCGGGTGTTCATCTCCATGAAGTAGTAGGCGGAAGGGTCACCGCCCGGGACGATGAACTCCACCGTCCCCGCGCCCCGGTAGCCGCACGAGCGGGCCGCCTGGACGGCCGCCTCGCCCATCGCCGCGCGGGTCTTCTCGTCCAGCAGGACGGACGGCGCCTCTTCGATGATCTTCTGGTGGCGGCGCTGGAGGGAGCACTCGCGCTCGCCGAGGTGGACGACATTGCCGTGACCGTCCGCCAGTACCTGGATCTCGATGTGCCGGGGCCGGTCGATCCACCGCTCGACCAGGAGCGTGTCGTCACCGAACGACGCCCGCGCCTCGCGCCGCGCCGCCGCGATCTCGTCCAGCAGGGCCGACTCGACCCGGGTGAGGCGCATGCCCTTGCCGCCGCCGCCCGCCGAGGGCTTCAGCAGCACCGGCATACCGATCTCCCGGGCGGCCGCCGCCAGTTCGTCGTCGCTGAGGCCGCTGCCCGAGGAGCCGGGCACCACCGGCACGCCGGCGGCCTTCACGGTCTCCTTGGCGCGGATCTTGTCGCCCATCAGGGCGATCGCGGACGCCGGTGGCCCGATGAAGACCAGCCCGGCGTCCTCGCACGCCTTGGCGAAGGCGGCATTCTCCGCGAGGAAGCCGTACCCAGGGTGGACCGCCTCGGCGCCGGTCCGCTGCGCCGCCTCCAGGAGCCGGTCCACCCGCAGATAGCTCTCGGCGGCGGCCGGCGGCCCGATCCGTACCGCCGTGTCCGCCTCCCGTACGTGGCGGGCGTCGGCGTCCGCGTCGCTGAAGACGGCGACCGAGCGGATGCCGAGGGCCCGCAGCGTACGGATGACGCGGACCGCGATCTCGCCCCGGTTGGCGACAAGAACAGTCGTGAACATCAGTCCCTCACATCCGGAAGACGCCGAAGCCGGGCTCACCCAGCGGGGCGTTGGCACACGCGGTCAGGGCCAGACCCAGCACCTGGCGGGTCTCCAGCGGGTCGATCACGCCGTCGTCCCAGAGCCGGGCCGTTGCGTAGTAGGCGTTCCCCTGCTGCTCGTACTGGGCGCGGATCGGGTCCTTGAACGCCTCCTCGTCCCCGGCGGACCAGGACTCCCCGCGCGCCTCGATCTGGTCGCGCTTGACGGTGGCGAGGACGGAGGCGGCCTGCTCGCCGCCCATGACGGAGATCTTGGCGTTGGGCCACATCCACAGGAAGCGCGGCGAGTACGCCCGGCCGCACATCGAGTAGTTGCCCGCGCCGTACGAACCGCCGACGACGACCGTCAGCTTCGGTACGCGCGTGCAGGCGACGGCGGTGACCATCTTGGCACCGTGCTTGGCGATGCCGCCCGCCTCGTAGTCCCGGCCGACCATGAAGCCGGAGATGTTCTGGAGGAACAGCAGCGGGATGCCGCGCTGGTCGCACAGCTCGATGAAGTGGGCGCCCTTCTGGGCGGATTCGGCGAACAGGATGCCGTTGTTGGCGACGATCCCCACCGGGTGGCCGTGGATCCGGGCGAAGCCGGTCACCAGGGTCTGGCCGAACTCGGACTTGAACTCCTGGAACCGCGAGCCGTCCACGATCCGCGCGATGATCTCCCGCGCGTCGTAGGGCGTGCGCGAGTCGACGGGCACCGCGCCGTACAGCCCCGCCGGGTCGACCTTGGGCTCCTCGGCGGGCTCCACGGACCAGGGCAGCGGCCCACGCGCGGGGAGCGTCGAGACGATGTTCCGGACGATACGGAGGGCGTGCGCGTCGTCCTCGGCGAGGTGGTCGGTGACGCCGGACGTACGGGAGTGGACCTCGCCGCCGCCGAGCTCCTCGGCGGTGACGACCTCCCCGGTCGCCGCCTTCACCAGCGGCGGGCCGCCCAGGAAGATCGTGCCCTGGTTCCGTACGATCACGGCCTCGTCACTCATCGCCGGGACGTACGCCCCGCCGGCCGTGCACGAGCCGAGGACGGCGGCGATCTGCGGGATGCCGGCACCCGACATACGGGCCTGGTTGTAGAAGATCCGCCCGAAGTGCTCCCGGTCGGGGAACACCTCGTCCTGCTTGGGCAGGAAGGCACCGCCCGAGTCCACCAGGTAGACACAGGGGAGCCGGTTCTCCAGGGCCACCTCCTGGGCGCGGAGGTGCTTCTTGACCGTCATCGGGTAGTACGTGCCGCCCTTGACCGTCGCGTCGTTCGCGACGACGACGACCTCACGGCCGCTGACCCTGCCGATGCCGGCGATCACCCCGGCCGCCGGGGCCGCGTCGTCGTACATCCCGTTCGCCGCCAACGGCGCCAGCTCCAGGAACGGCGAACCGGCATCGAGCAGGGTGTCCACACGGTCGCGCGGCAGCAGCTTGCCGCGCGCGGTGTGCCGGGCCCGGGCCTTCTCACCGCCCCCCAGCCGGGCGGCGGCCAGCCGGGCGCGCAGCCCGTCGGCCAGCTCGTGGTGCGCCGCCTCATTGGCCTGCCAGGCGGCGGAAGCCGGGTCTGCCGTGCTGGTCAGCACGGGCGCCTGCTGCATCATGCCCCCAGTTAATGACCGTTAACGTATTTCCATCAGGTTAACGACCGCTAACCGCCTTGTCTAGAATCAATCCCATGAGCACCAGGACCGACGCCCCGACGCGCCGTGAGCAGATCCTCAAGGAGGCCGCCCGCCTCTTCGCCGAGCGCGGCTTCCACGGCGTCGGCGTCGACGAGATAGGGGCCGCGGTCGGCATCAGCGGCCCCGGCCTCTACCGGCAC
Source organism: Streptomyces sp. NPDC000229 (assembly GCF_040300825.1). Lineage (NCBI taxonomy): Bacteria > Bacillati > Actinomycetota > Actinomycetes > Kitasatosporales > Streptomycetaceae > Streptomyces > Streptomyces sp. NPDC000229. The sequence goes on along the minus strand of NZ_JBEPEL010000001.1, from coordinate 179,914 downwards.
TTCCCCGGCAAGGACGCCATGCTCGCTGAGCTGCTGGTCGGCATCAGCGAGCGACTCCTCGACGGCGGACGGCGACGCGTGCAGGAGGCGGCGGGCGACTCCGAGGCGCTGCTCGGCTCGCTCATCGACGGGCACATCGACTTCGCGCTCGACGACCGCCCCCTGATCACCCTGCACGACCGCGAGCTGGACCGCCTCCGGGAGAGTGACCGAAAGAGGGTCCGCCAGCTCCAGCGGCAGTACGTGGAGCTGTGGGTCACGGTGGTGCGCGAGCTGTACCCGGCGCCCCCGGAGGCGGAGACCCGGGCCACCGTCCACGCCGTGTTCGGCCTGCTCAACTCGACCCCGCACATCGGCCTGCTCGGCCGTACGGCCATGGAGGCCCTGCTGCGCCGCCTGGCCCACGGGGCGTTCGGCTCCCTGGCGGCCTGAGCCCCTACCGGTCCCGAGGGCGGTCGGGTCGGCCGGTGGCGAGGAGGTCCAGGGCGTCCGGTGGCTTCGGGACGTGCGGTGCGCACTCCGGGCAGGCGTAGACGTTGAACCCGGGGCCCGAACCGGCGTGGACCTCGGCGACCAGCACGGGCGCCTCGGTGAGCCGGTCGCACCGCACGCACATCCGTACCGGGCGGCGCGCCGGGCCGGTCACGCGGCCGCCCCGAGCAGATACGGCCGCACCAGAGCCGTCTCGGCACCGTCCAGCGGCTCGTCCAGCCCGTACGGCGAGCGCAGCGCCGGAAGGGTGGGCGGCGGGGCTTGGACGGCCGGACGCGGGCGGGGCGCCTCGGGGACGCGCGGGGGTACGGACAGGGCCCGTGCCCATCGGAAAAGGGCATGGATAAGCTCGGTCACGTCGGTCTGCTTTCTCCAGATCGGCCACGCCCCGGGACGGTTGCAGCCGTCGCCGGGGCTTCTGCTTCACCGCAGCGTAAAGGAGGTGTACTACCCCCGTCTACCCTCTGGGGTGGCTATGGCAGGTCCATGCTGGGTACCTAGGCTCGCGTTCCATGAGCATTGACCGGGAAGGCCCCGTTCCGCCGTACCGCCAGATCGCGACGATCCTGCGTGCACGCATCGAGGACGGAAGCATCCCACCCGGTCGCCGCATCCCGAGCCTGGTGGCGCTGGAGGGGGAGTTCGGCGTGGCACGCGACACCCTTCGCAAGGCCGTGCAGGTCCTGAAGGACGAAGGGCTGGTGCACACGGTCCAGGGCATGGGCGTCTACGTGGTCGACCGTGCCGCCGAAGCGGACACGACCGCCCCGTAACCGTCCACCCCCCGAAACAGCCCCGCCACTCACCGTGTCGGGGCGGCACAATGGGGCCATGCCGATACCCAGCCGCGCCGCCCTCGTCGAGCACCTCGTCCGTACCCGTATCGCCGGAGACGTCGCCACGCCCCGCGACAACAACCTCTCCCACTACCGCAAACTGGCGAACGGCGACCGCCACTACTGGCTCGGTCTGGAGCTGGGGGACCGGTGGACCGACGAGCAGGACGTGCTCGCCGTGATGGCGGAACGGTGCGGGGTGAACGACGATCCGGCGCACCGGGCCGGGCAGGACACCATCGACCCGGAGCTGACCGTCGACGCCCTGGACCGGATGGCCGCGCGGCTGCGGAAGGCGGCGGCCGGGAAGCAGCGGGTGCTGTTCGCGACCGGGCACCCCGGCGCGCTGCTGGACGTGCACAGCAGGACCGCCGCCGCCCTGCGGGGCGCCGGGTGCGACATCGTGCGGATCCCGGGCGGGCTCATCGCGGACGAGGGGTACGTCGTGCAGTTCGCGGACGTGGCGGTCTTCGAACGCGGCGCGAGCCTGTGGCACACGCACTCGCCCGAGCCGATGAACGCCATCCTGGACCACCTGGCCGTGCAGCCGGACCTGGTCGTGGCCGACCACGGCTGGGCGGGCCGCGCCGGTCAGCGCGGGATCGACTCGGTCGGGTTCGCCGACTGCAACGACCCCGCCCTGTTCATCGGCGAGGCGGAGGGCACCATGCAGGTCACGATCCCGCTGGACGACCATGTCGTGGACCCGCGCTTCTACGAGCCGATGACGGAGTACCTGCTGGACGCGGCCGGGCTGCTCTGACCGGGGCGGCTCAGCGGGCCTTCGTCCCGCGCCGGTGGCCGCCCAGCTCGTCCCGGGCGGCCTCCATGAACGCGTGCCGCCTCTCACGCTTGGCCGGCGGCGCCGCGTTCGCGGTGGCGCCCCGCACGCGTGCGTGCAGGGCCCCGGCATAGTCCTGGGCAGCCTGCGCCGTGTCGGACGCGCAGACCAGTTCGACGGCCTTGGTGGCGAGCCACAGCTCGTGCAGCGCCTCCTCGTCGGAACCGTCCGCGACGGACAGCCCGAGGTTCCTGCTGTCGAGGACCATCTCGATCCGCTGCGCGGAGCCGAGGAAGTCCATGATGGCCGCCTTCCGCTCCGCGCGATCGGTGGCGGTCCGCTCCCACTGGTGGCGCCGGTTCTCGACCCGGGTCGCCAGGTGCTGGCCTATGAGCGTGCCCAGCGTGCCCAGTACAACTCCCGCCAGCGCCAGGGCCGTTCCACCCGTCAACGTCTCCATGGAGCCAAGGAAATCATCCGCGCGGGACGCGCACGACACCCTCCTGGATCACCGAGATGGCCAACCGGCCCTCCTGCGTGTAGATGCGGGCCTGGCCGAGGCCCCGGCCGCCCGAGGCGGAGGGGGACTCCTGGTCGTACAGGAGCCACTCGTCCGCCCGGAAGGGGCGGTGGAACCACATGGCGTGGTCCAGCGACGCGCCGACCACGTCGCCGACCGCCCAGCCGCCGCGCCCGTGGGCGAGGAGCACCGAGTCGAGCAGCGTCATGTCGGAGACGTACGTCGCCAGGCACACGTGCAGCAGGGGGTCGTCGGCGAGCTTGCCGTTCGTACGGAACCACACCTGGGAGCGCGGCTCGCGGGGCGTGCCCGCCGTGCCGTACGGGGGCTCTTCGACGTACCGCAGGTCGACCGCCGCCCGAGCCTCCAGGAGGCGGTCCACGGTGTCGGGGTGGATGAACCGGTCCGCGTACCGGGGCAGCAGCTCGGCGGCCGTGGGGAGCGTTTCGGGCGCCGGGGCGGGCGGCATGTCCGCCTGGTGCTCCAGGCCCTCCTCGTACGTCTGGAACGACGCCGACAGGTGGAAGATCGGCTGGCCGTGCTGCACGGCGACCACGCGCCGGGTCGTGAACGAGCGGCCGTCGCGGATCCGGTCCACGGTGTAGACGATGGGCGCGCCGGGGTCGCCGGGGCGCAGGAAGTACGCGTGCAGGGAGTGGGCGAGCCGGTCCTCCGGGACCGTCCGGCCGGCCGCCACCAGGGCCTGAGCGGCGACCTGGCCGCCGAAGACGCGCGGGACGATCGCCGAGCGGGACTGCCCCCGGAAGATGTCCTGCTCGATCCGCTCCAGGTCGAGCAGATCGAGCAGGTCGTCGAGCGCTTCGGTCACAGGGACTAGAGGCCCATCGACTTGGCGATGATGGTCTTCATGATCTCGCTGGTGCCGCCGTAGATGCGGTTGACGCGGTTGTCCGCGTACAGGCGGGCGATCGGGTACTCGTTCATGTAGCCGTAGCCGCCGTGCAGCTGGAGGCAGCGGTCGATGACGCGGTGGGCGACCTCGGTGCAGAAGAGCTTGGCGCTGGCGGCCTCGGCCGGGGTCAGCTCGCCCGCGTCCAGGGCCTCCAGGGCGCGGTCGGCGACGGCCTCGGCGGCGTCGACCTCGGCCTGGCAGGCGGCCAGCTCGAACTTGGTGTTCTGGAAGTGCGCTACCGGCTTGCCGAAGACCGTGCGGTCCGTGACGTACTGCTGGGCGAACCGGATCGCGGCCTTGGCCTGCGCGTACGCGCCGAAGGCGATGCCCCAGCGCTCGGAGGCGAGGTTGTGGCCGAGGTAGGAGAAGCCCTTGCCCTCCTCGCCGAGCAGGTCCTCGACCGGCACCTTGACGTCGACGAACGCGAGCTCGGCGGTGTCGGAGGTGCGCAGGCCGAGCTTGTCGAGCTTGCGGCCGATGGAGTAGCCCTCGGACTTGGTGTCCACCGCGAAGAGCGAGATGCCGAAGCGGCGGTCCTCGGCGGTGGGGGCGGAGGTGCGGGCGCACACGATCACGCGGTCGGCGTGGACACCGCCGGTGATGAAGGTCTTGGCGCCGTTGAGGACGTAGTGCGTGCCGTCCTCGGAGAGCTTGGCGGTGGTCTTCATGCCCGCGACGTCCGAACCGGTGCCCGGCTCGGTCATCGCCAGCGCCCACATCTCCTCGCCGGTGACGAAGTTCGGCAGGTAGCGCTTCTTCTGCTCGTCGGTGGCGAGCATCTTGATGTACGGCAGGGCGAGCAGCACGTGCACGCCGGAGCCGCCGAAGTTCACGCCCGCGCGCGCGGTCTCCTCGTAGAGGACGGCCTCGAACTTGTGGGTGTCCAGGCCCGCGCCGCCGAACTCCTCGGGCACGTTGATGCCGAAGACGCCCAGCTCGCCGAGCTTGTAGTAGAAGTCGCGCGGCGCCTGGCCCGCCGCGAACCACTCGTCGTAGACGGGGACGACCTCGGCCTCGATGAAGGCGCGGATGGTGTCCCGGAACGCCTCGTGGTCCTCGTTGAATACGGTACGGCGCACGGACGCCTCCTCGTGGTGTCGCTGGCTACGGTCTGGCTAAGCGCTTGCTCAGAAGAAGTTACCCGGCGGTCACCGCGCCTGTCCAGGGTCGTTCACATCACAACCACCGCAGTGCGAACCACAGCTCCATCCGGACCTCGGCGTCGTCCAGATCCGCCTCCAGCAGGGCCGCGCACCGGGCGATCCGCTGCCGGACCGTGTTCCGGTGCACGCCCAGCGCGGTGGCCGTACGGTCCCAGTTGCCGTTCAGGGACAGCCATGCGCGCAGGGTCTCCGTCAGGGGCTCCGGCAGCGGGGCCAGGAGGCTGCGCGCGTACGCGGACGCCTCGTCGGGGTCCAGCAGGGCGCCGATGCCGCCGGTGCGGTGCCGGGCGAGCGGCAGGTGCGCCGCCCGGGCGCGACCGAGGGCGCGGGCCGCCTGGAGGTCGGCGGCGCCCAGCTGCGAGGGGTCCGCCGGGGCGCTGACCCCGAGCGTCCAGCCCGGGTGCGGGGCGATGTCGCGGCCGGCGGGCAGCAGTGCCCGTACGGTGCCCTCCCGCACGTCCACCAGCGGTGTGCCCAGCGGCGGCGGGACGCCCTCCCCGCGCGCGTGCACCACGGTCCACGGGGCGTCGCCGAGCAGCGGGGCCACCTCGGCGGGGGCGGCGCCCAGCAGGAGGCGGACCAGGGCGGTGGAGCGCGTGGCCTCGTCGGCGCCCTGGTGCGGGGCGGTGAGCAGGGACAGGAGGACCACGGCGACGCCCGCGATCGTATGGTCGCCAGGCTCCCGGCGCCCCGAGGCGAGGCCCAGCGCGAGGCCATGGCCGCCCCCGAGGGCGTACGCGGCGAGGTGGGTGCCGCCCACGGTGTCGGCCGCCGAGGCGGGGCGGGCGCCCGCGCCCAGCACCCGCACCAGCCGGGCCAGGGCCGCGGCGGCCTCCGGCTCCACGGCGCGCCCCGCCGCCGCGTACTCCGTGCCGTCCGGCGCGTACAACGCGGCCCGGCCCGCGAGCCGGGACGCCAGCGCGTGCAGCACGGCCGGCACCGGGTCGGGGCGTGCCGCGGCGGTGGCGAGCGACTGCTGGGCCTCCGTCACCCGGCGCAGCTCCCGGTGGCGGGCCTCCGCCATGAGCCGCCACACCGCGCGCCCCACCGCCGCGAACGGCGTCCTCGGCGGCACCTCCAGCAGTGGCAGCCCGTGCCGGGCGCAGGCCGCGACCAGGCCCTCCGGAACCGTGTCGTACACCGGTGTCACCCCGAAGCCGAGCGCCGCCGCGCCCGCCGCGACGACCCGTGCGACGTACCGCTCGGGGTCGACGAGCTGCACGCCCGCCGTCATCAGCAGTTCGCCGCCCAACAGGTACGGGTACGGGTCGGCCATCTCGGAGGTGTGCACCCAGTGGACGTCCGCCTCGTCCGGTCCCGCGATCAGTCGCAGACCCAGGTCCTCACGGGAGAGCAGCGCGCTCAGCGGGACCGGGGGTGCCGGTGGAGCGGGCACCGGCCCGGCGACGGATTCCGTCATGGACGCTTCCTCCATCCGGGGTGCCGACAATGGATGAAACGTACACTTCAGCCCCGCGACTCGGCCACTTACTGTCGTCCCGACCGGCCATGCACACTCGAAGCAGCGCATACCCGGACAGAGCAGTACTGACGACCGAAAGAAGGCCAACCGATCATGAGCAGCACCCACGAGACGCCGCGCGGCCCCATCGACTCGTCCCGCGTCCCGCGGTACGCCGGACCGGCGACGTTCGCGCGGCTGCCGCGCCTCGACGAGGTCGGCACCGCCGATGTCGCCGTCGTCGGTGTGCCCTTCGACTCGGGCGTCTCCTACCGCCCCGGCGCCCGCTTCGGCGGCAACGCCATCCGTGAGGCGTCCCGCCTCCTGCGCCCCTACAACCCGGCGCAGGACGCCTCGCCCTTCGCGCTCGCCCAGGTCGCGGACGGCGGCGACATCGCCGTGAACCCGTTCAACATCAACGAGGCCGTCGAGACGGTCGAGGCAGCCGCCGACGACCTCCTCGGCACCGGCGCCCGCCTGATGACGCTGGGCGGCGACCACACCATCGCCCTGCCCCTGCTGCGTTCCGTCGCCAAGAAGCACGGCCCGGTCGCCCTGCTCCACTTCGACGCCCACCTCGACACCTGGGACACCTACTTCGGCGCCGAGTACACCCACGGCACCCCGTTCCGGCGGGCCGTCGAGGAGGGCATCCTCGATACCGAGGCGCTCTCCCACGTCGGTACGCGCGGCCCGCTGTACGGCAAGCAGGACCTGACCGACGACGAGAAGATGGGCTTCGGCATCGTCACCTCGGCCGACGTCTACCGGCGCGGCGCCGACGAGGTGGCCGACCAGCTGCGCCAGCGCATCGGTGACCGCCCGCTGTACATCTCCATCGACATCGACTGCCTCGACCCGGCCCACGCCCCCGGCACCGGCACCCCCGAGGCGGGCGGCATGACCTCCCGCGAGCTGCTGGAGATCCTGCGCGGCCTGGCGTCCTGCAACCTGGTCTCCGCCGACGTCGTCGAGGTCGCCCCGGCGTACGACCACGCCGAGATCACCTCGGTCGCCGCGTCCCACACCGCGTACGAGCTGACGACGATCATGTCCCGCCAGATCGCCGCGAGCCGCGCCGCGGGCGCGGAGCAGTCCGCGAAGTAACCCCCGCGCGCGGCCGGCCCCCGGGGTGCGGAACCATGAGATCCCGGCCCCGGGACCGAACGGCCCACCCCCGGCACCTGTGGCGAGTGAGCCGAAGGGGCGCGGGGCTGTCGAAAGGGATGGGGGTCCCCCCGCCGAAGGCAGGGGGAGCGCGGAGGGTCGCTAAGGAACGAGCGACCCGAGCGGGGGCACCTCCCACGCCCGAAGGGCGTAGGGGGAGATCGACCGTCGACAGCCCCAACAGGCGCCCCGGTGGGGGTCCCCCCTCTGGGGATGAACCGAGCCCTGAAAGGAAAAGGCGTGACCCACGACCACGACCTCGTCCTGCGGCCCACCGCCGCGCAGACCGAAGCGGCGCTCAACCCGCCGCCCGGCCGCACCGGTGGGGACCTCGTCGTCGAGACGCTGGCCGGGCTCGGGGCCACCACGGTCTTCGGGCTGCCCGGCCAGCACGCGCTCGGCATGTTCGACGCGCTGCGCCGCTCCAGGCTCCGGTACGTGGGCCTGCGCGTCGAGAACAACGCGGGCTTCGCCGCCGACGCGTACGGCAGGATCACCGGCGAGGCCGCCCCGCTCCTGCTGTCCACCGGACCCGGCGCCCTGATGTCGCTGGCCGCGCTCCAGGAGGCGGCCGCCGCCAGCGCGCCCGTGCTCGCCATCGGCAGCCAGGTCCCGGCCGCCGGGCTGGGCGGCGGGCGCCGCGGCTACCTGCATGAACTGCGCGACCAGCAGGCCTCGTTCCGCGACATCGTCAAGTCCGTGCACACCGTGCGCACCCCGTCGCAGATCCCGTCGGCGATCGCCGCCGCCTGGGAGTCCGCGCTGACCGCGCCCCACGGCCCCGTCTGGGTGGAGATCCCGCAGGACGTGCTGCTGGCCGAGACCGTCCTTCCCGTGGTCACCGCCATGGACGCCACGCCCGAGGACCTCCCGCCCCGCCCGGAGCTGACCGCGCTCGCCGCGCACCTGCTGACGCACGCCGAGCGGCCCGCGATCATCGCGGGCGGCGGAGTCGTACGCTCCGACGCCTCCGGCAAGCTCCGGGCCCTGGCGGAGCGGATCGGCGCACCGGTTGTCACGACCTTCGGCGGCAAGGGCGCCTTCCCCTGGACGCACCCGCTGTCCCTCCAGTCCTGGCTGGAGGACCGGCACACCACCGACTTCCTGGAGGACGCCGACGTCCTCCTCGTCGTCGGCTCCGGGCTCGGCGAACTGTCCTCGAACTACCACACCTTCGCGCCGCGCGGCCGGGTCGTCCAGATCGAGGCCGACCTCGGCAAGCTGGAGTCCAACCACCCCGCCCTCGGCATCCACGCCGACGCGCGGCTCGCCCTCTCCGCCCTCCTGGAGACCGTGGAGCCCCGGCCGGACACGGGCGCCGCCGACCGCGTACGCACGGTCCTGGACAAGGTCCGGGAACGGATCGACACCCAGGACCTCACCGTGGAGCGCCAGGTCCTCGCCGCCGTACGCGACGCCCTCCCGGACGACGCGCCGAGCTTCTGGGACATGACGATCCTCGCCTACTGGGCGTGGTCCGCCTTCGACGCCCGCCGGCCCAACACCATGCACTCCGCCCAGGGCGCCGGCGGCCTCGGCTACGCCTTCCCGGCGGCGCTCGGCGCGGCCGCCGCCGACCCCACGCGGCCGGTGCTGGCCGTCTCCGGCGACGGCGGTGCCATGTACTCGATCGCCGAGCTGGCCACGGCCGAGCAGTACGGGCTGGACGTGACCTGGCTGATCGTCGACGACGGCGGTTACGGCATCCTCCGCGAGTACATGACCGACGCCTTCGGCGAGGCCACCGGCACCGAGCTGGTCCGCCCGGACTTCGTCGCGCTCGCCGGGTCGTTCGGCGTCCCCGCCGTCCGTACGACACCGGAGGCGCTGCGCGAGGACCTCGCGAAGTCCCTTGCCCGGCCCGGGCCTTCCGTCGTCGTACTGCCCGCGCTGCTGAAGATGTTCGCGCCGACGCACCTGTGACGGAAGTCGCGCGGGGCTCGCGACCCGGTGAGTCCCGCGCGTACAACTTTTCCCGCGCTGCCGAGTCATGGATTGCGTGAACAGACTTTCCATATCCCGCCGCAGGCGCGGGGCCGTGTGCGCCGCGGTCGCCCTCGGGGTGCTGCTGCCGACCGCCGCCACCGTCACACCCGCCACCGCCGCCACTCCGGCCGTGGCGTGCACCTCCCAGCAGGCGGGCCTCGCCGCCAAGCTGGTCAAGGACATCAACGCCGCCCTCCAGGGCCGCAAGTCCACCACCGCGATCCTCGTCAACGACCGTGTCACCAAGACCAGTTGCGTCCTGCGGCCGGACACGCAGTTCGACTCCGCCAGTGCGGTCAAGGCGACCGTGCTCGCCACCCTCCTCTGGGACGCGCAGAGGTCCAAGCGGGCGCTGACCGCGACGGAGAAGTCCCGCGCCACCGCCATGATCACCAAGTCGGACAACGACGCCACCAGCGCGCTGTGGAAGCAGCTGGGCGTCACCAAGGTCAAGGGCTTCCTCACCGCGGCCGGCATGACCAAGACCGTCCCCGGCTCCGGCGGCTACTGGGGCCTCACCCAGATCACCGCCCGTGACCAGCAGAAGCTGCTGGCGCTGATCACCGCGAAGAACACCGTCCTCACCGACGCCTCGCGCGCCTACATCCTCGACCTCATGAACAAGGTCGTCGCCTCCCAGCGCTGGGGCACCCCTGCCGGGGCGCCCGGTACGGCGAGGATCCACGTGAAGAACGGCTGGCTGCCGCGCGCCACCCACGGCTGGCGCGTGCACTCCATCGGCGCCTTCACCGGCACGAAGCACAACTACCAGCTCACCGTGCTCACCCACGACAACGCGACCATGCAGGACGGCATCAACACCATCCAGGCCGTCGCCCGCGTCGTCCACGCCGACCTCAACCCCGGCACGGCCAGGAGCGACGTCTTCGTCCCGCCCGCCGTCCCGCAGGAGGCCGTGCCGGCCGTGCCCGGACGGGCCGCCCAGGACCTGGTGAGCGCCACCCGCTGACTCCGGCCCGCCGGCCCGGACCCCTGCCCGGGCCGGCCTGGCCCGCGCCCGACCCGGGCCCCACCCCGGTCCTAGGACCAAGGGCCGATCATTGCGGAGGGATGAAATCCGTCCGCGCCCGTGTTGGTGCCTTCCGGTAGATCAGATCATCGACCCGATCACCGGTTCGAACGGGAGGCACCACGTGGCGGCGGCAGAGCAAGGATGGGCACGACGGCTGTCCGGGTACGCCTGGCGGTACCGGCGCAATGTGGTGCTCGCGCTCGGCTCGTCCCTCGCGGGCATGGCCGTCATGGCGCTCGTCCCGCTGATCACCAAGGTCGTCATCGACGACGTCATCGGGGCCGGGACGCGCTCCCTCGCCGTCTGGACCGGGCTCCTGATCGCCGCCGCGGTCGCCGTCTACGTCCTGACGTACATCCGCCGCTACTACGGCGGACGGCTCGCCCTCGACGTCCAGCACGACCTGCGCACCGAGATGTACGGGACGATCACCCGGCTCGACGGGCGGCGGCAGGACGAGCTGTCCACCGGGCAGGTCGTCGGGCGCGCCACCAGCGATCTCCAGCTGATCCAGGGCCTGCTCTTCATGCTCCCGATGACCATCGGGAACTTCCTGCTCTTCCTGATCTCCCTGGTGATCATGGCGTGGCTGTCGCTGCCGCTCACCCTGGTCGCGCTGGCCGTCGCCCCCGCCCTGTGGTTCATCGCCAAGCGCAGCCGCGTCCGCCTGCACCCCGCCACCTGGTACGCCCAGGCCCAGGCCGCGCACGTCGCGGGCGTGGTCGACGGGGCCGTGACCGGCGTACGCGTGGTCAAGGGCTTCGGGCAGGAGGACCAGGAGACCGGCAAGATCCGCGAGGCGAGCCGCAAGCTGTTCGCCGGCCGCATGCGCACCATCAAGCTGAATTCCCGCTACACGCCGGCCCTCCAGTCCGTGCCCGCGCTCGGACAGGTCGCCATGCTGGCGCTCGGCGGCTGGCTGGCCACCCGTGGCCAGATCACCCTCGGCACGTTCGTCGCCTTCTCCACCTACCTCGCCCAGCTCGTCGGCCCGGTCCGGATGCTCGCCATGGTCCTCACCGTCGGCCAGCAGGCCCGCGCCGGCGTCGAGCGCGTCCTGGAGCTCATCGACACCGAACCGGTGATCGAGGACGGCACCAAGGAGCTGCCGGCCGACGCCCCGGCGAGCGTCGAGTTCGACGACGTGTCGTTCGCCTACGAGGACGGCCGGCCCGTCCTCGACGGCTTCTCGCTGGAGATCCGCCCCGGCGAGACCATCGCCGTCGTCGGCTCCTCCGGCAGCGGCAAGTCCACCGTCTCGCTGCTCCTGCCGCGCTTCTACGACGTGACGCACGGCGCCGTCCTGGTCGGCGGGCACGATGTGCGCGAGCTGACCATGGACTCGCTGCGGGCCGCCATCGGCCTCGTACCGGAGGACAGCTTCCTCTTCTCCGACACGGTCCGGGACAACATCGCGTTCGGGAAGCCCGACGCGACCGACGAGGAGATCCGTGCCGCGGCGCGGGCCGCGCAGGCGGACGGGTTCATCGCCGAGCTGCCGGACGGCTACGACACGAAGGTCGGCGAGCACGGCCTGACCCTCTCCGGCGGCCAGCGCCAGCGCATCGCGCTCGCCCGCGCCATCCTCACCGACCCCCGGCTGCTGGTCCTCGACGACGCCACCTCGGCGGTCGACGCCCGTGTCGAGCACGAGATCCACGAGGCGCTGCGGTCCGTCATGGCCGGGCGCACCACGCTGCTCATCGCCCACCGGCGCTCCACCCTGAACCTCGCCGACCGGATCGCCGTCCTCGACGACGGGCGGCTGTCCGACATCGGCACCCACGAGGAGCTGGAGCGGCGCTCGGCGCTCTACCGGCGGCTGCTGACCGACCCCGACGAGCTGGGCGGCGTCTCGCCCGGCCACGCCCCGGTCCCGGAGATGCCCGAGGACCACACCGTACGGGAGGAACTCGACGCCGAGTTCGACGCGGAGCGGGGCATCACGCCCACCCTCTGGGAGCGCAGCGAGCCGGTCGCCGAGTCGGCGGCACCCGGCGCCACCCCCGAGCTCCTCGCGCAGGTCGAGGCGCTGCCGCCCGCGACCGACACCCCGGCGGTCGACGAGGCGCGGGCGGTCCGGCCCGAGGAGTCGTACGGGCTGCGCCGGCTGCTGGGCGGCTTCGGCGCGGCGCTGCTGGTCAGCCTGGCGCTCGTCGCCGTCGACGCCGGCATGGGCCTGCTGCTGCCGATCCTGATCCGGCACGGCATCGACGAGGGCGTCGAGCAGGCCGCGCTGGGCGCGGTGTGGGCGGCGTCCGGAATGGCCCTGGTGACGGTGCTGGTGCAGTGGGCCGCGCAGACCGGTGAGATCCGGATGACCGGCCGGACCGGCGAGCGGGTGCTCTACGCGCTGCGCCTGAAGATCTTCGCCCAGCTCCAGCGCCTCGGGCTCGACTACTACGAGCGCGAGCTGACCGGGCGGATCATGACCCGGATGACCACGGACGTGGACGCGCTGTCGACGTTCCTCCAGACCGGGCTCGTGACCGCGTTCGTGTCACTGGTGACCTTCTTCGGCATCATGGTCGCGCTCCTCGTGATCGACGTGCAGCTGGCGCTGGTCGTCTTCGCGACGCTGCCGGTGCTGATCGTCGGCACGTTCTTCTTCCGCCGCTCCAGCGTGAAGGCGTACGAGCTGGCGCGGGAGCGGATCAGTGTCGTCAACGCCGACCTCCAGGAGTCGGTGTCCGGCCTGCGGATCGTGCAGGCCTTCCGGCGCGAGCGGTCCGGCGCGGAGCGGTTCGCGGCGCGCAGCGCGGAGTACCGGGCGGCGCGCGTGCGGGGCCAGTGGCTGATCTCGATCTACTTCCCGTTCGTCCAGTTCCTGTCGTCGGTGGCCGCGGCGTCGGTGCTGATCGTCGGCGCGGGACGGGTCGAGGCGGGCACGCTCACCACCGGTGCGCTCGTCGCCTACCTCCTCTACATCGACCTGTTCTTCGCGCCCGTGCAGCAGCTGTCGCAGGTCTTCGACGGCTACCAGCAGGCGGCCGTGTCGCTGGGGCGGATGCAGGAGTTGCTGCGCGAGAAGACGTCCACGGCCGCGTCGGCGAAGCCGCTGCCGGTGTCCTCGCTGCGGGGCGAGATCGCCTTCGAGGAGGTGTCCTTCGCCTACGGGGACGACGAGGCGGCTCTCAGCGGGGTCGAGCTGCGCATTCCGGCCGGGCAGACCGTCGCGTTCGTCGGCGAGACGGGCGCCGGCAAGTCGACGCTCGTCAAGCTGGTCGCCCGGTTCTACGACCCGACGTCCGGCCGGGTCACCGTGGACGGCGCCGACCTGCGGGACCTCGATCTCACCGCGTACCGCCACCGGCTCGGCGTCGTGCCCCAGGAGGCGTACCTCTTCGCCGGCACGGTCCGCGACGCCATCGCGTACGGGCGGCCCGACGCGACCGACGCGGAGGTGGAGGCGGCGGCGCGGGCGGTCGGCGCCCACGACATGATCGCCACGCTGGACGGCGGCTACCTGCACGAGGTCGCCGAGCGCGGCCGCAACCTGTCGGCGGGCCAGCGGCAGCTGATCGCCCTGGCCCGGGCCGAGCTGGTCGACCCGGACGTCCTCCTGCTCGACGAGGCGACGGCCGCGCTGGACCTCGCCACCGAGGCCCAGGTCAACGCCGCCACCGACC